>CAZBPB010000005.1:3879-21844 GCA_964493565.1 uncultured Pleurocapsa sp.
TAATGACCTGCCAATCATCGAAAAATTTTGTACGAGCGCTCATCGTCTTGCTCTGGCCGTGCAAACGAAATGCTGATCTTGTGCCGGAAACATAGGTGAGCGTGCAGCCCGCTAATGACATACGCAGCCAATAGTCTATATCCATCGAGTAGTGCAAATTCACATCAAAATCCCCGACTTTTGCGGAAATGGAGCTTCTCCAGAATGTCCCCGGTTGTCGAATTGGGTATTTTCCAACCAGCAAATCTGTGATGAAAAAGTCTCTGCTTGATGACACCCCAAGTTCCGAGCTGTCCTCATCTATAAACAGGCAATCTCCGTAGATCACATCTACTGTTGGATGGCTAACAAGATAGTCAACAATGAATTGAACTGCTGAAGGCATTAGCAGGTCATCAGAATTTAGATAACTTACAATTTCGCCAGTGGCGCGGTGAAGCCCCTTATTGATCGCATCAGACTGTCCATGATCCGGCTCGGAAATCCATTTGAGGCGATCATCCTTGTAATTCCGCAGCACTTCCACGGTTGAATCTGTCGAGCCGCCATCTATAACAATGCACTCAATGAATTGGTAACTCTGTTGAAAGATGCTATCGAGCGTCGCTCGGATAAATTGCCCTTGATTGAACGAAGGAACAACAATGCTTACCAGTACGTTGTTCAAAATTACTGTTCTCCCTGATGCAAGAACATTTACTTGTCCCCGACAGATAGCTAGTACAATTAAACCATCTCTCCGAACCGCAGAAGTTTTCTATCAGCAGTCAAGGAAAATATCTCTTGAACTCCCTGCTTTCAATCACCAATCAAATTGAGCCAGATATTCGCTCCGATAAATCAGAACACTATCTTACCTTCTATGAAGAGCTTTTTGGCGCTTTCGCACAGCAGCCATTAAATATCGTTGAGGTTGGTGTGTTCAAAGGTGGTTCGGTACTCATGTTCGCGGAATACTTTGCCAATTCTCGAATTCTCGCGATTGACAAAAATCTCCCTTCCCCGCGATATTACGAACTTGTGAAGGAACGTGGTATTGAGAACCGGGTGAGGATTGAACGTGGCTCGCAAAGCGATACAAGTTTCTTGGAAAAAGCAATCCGGGCGTATTTTGGCTCAGAACAGATTGATATAGTGATTGACGATGCCTCTCACACTTATGCGCATACCAAAGCTACATTCGAGTTTCTCTTCTACAATTTTTTGAAAAGCGGGGGGCACTACATTGTCGAAGATTGGGGCTGTGGCTATTGGCCTAAATGGCGCGATGGAAATCCTAATGGGCGTAATGGATTACCCCGCCTCATTAAGGAATTCATTGATCTCACCGCGCTTGCCGACCGCACGCGCGTGTATCGTGGTCGCCGGGCATTGCGTGTAAAAGAAGATATGACTTCTCCTATCGCCAAGATGATTGTTGTGCCCTCAATAACAGCGGTTATCAAAGTATAGAGATGCCTACTTCGCGCTCGACTATTTCTGTCATTATCTCTACTTACAATCGAGCTAACCTACTGTCTGAAGCCATAAACTCACTCTTGAAACAAAGCCGCATTCCCGACGAAATCATTGTCGTAGATGATGGTTCGACAGATGATACATCTGAAATACTCACGAAATACTCCATATCAATTAGAGCGATCGTTCAGGAAAATCGAGGGCATCCATCCGCATTAAATACCGGAATACGCGCCGCATCAGGCGATTTAATTGCTTTTCTCGATTCAGATGATGTCTTACCAGAGGATAGTATCGCCCTACGCGCAACATATCTTGAAACACATCCTGATACTTTGGCGGTCTACGGCACCGCCTACATGACCGATTTGCAGAATAACGTACGTGGTTGGTTTCGACCTCCCCCATTGCCTAACGGCAAAATATTTCATCATTTAGTGTGCCGACCTGTTTTTCCCATACACGCGGTTATGTTACGACGTAAAGCTATTGAAGCAGTGGGCTACTTTGATGAGACGCTGCGCGTACAACATGATCTCGATTACTGGGCGAGATTTGGGGCGATTTATCCCTTTGCATCCATTGATGAAATCATAGCCTATTACCGCGTTCACGATGAGATGTCGGTCATCAAACAGGCAGATGAACTCAACCGCAAGGGGATTATCGTACAGGAACGCCTGATCAAATTACCGGCATTCGACAACCTAACTCCAGTACAGCAAGCCCGCGCATATACTTCTATCGGGAAAAAATACTTGGCCCTAGGCAATAATCGTCAGGCACAGTTCTGGCTGAAGAAAGCTATCCAGAATGACCGCGCCAATCGAAATGCATACTCTATGTTTGCAATGTCTCTACTTGGCAACCGGATGGTTTCATCTCTTGTAAATGCCCGTAGAAAAGTGCGTGGTGTCATTCGAAAAAACAGATCGTAATACTTACCTGTCCATCCTCCACCTTAAGCCCATTTTCATCGTGAGCCAATGAGCATGCGCATTTTCTCTATCAAACAGAAACCAGAACAATGCTGCCCAGAAGTTAAAAAAAATGATACTTAGGCGAATCACTACCGCCTGCCAGCGCGGACGGTATTTGCTAAAATAGGCAAGCATACCTTTCCGGTGTTCGGCTAATTTCCACCCTGAAAGGTCTTGCTTCGGGTTATAGTGCGTAATACGAGATGAAGGGACAAAAACAATCCGCCAGCCTTTTTGCCTTAAGCGCAACTGCCAGCCAAATTCCTCACCGTTCACGATAGTGAATTCATCCATCAACCCCGCCTGAAGATACGCCTCACGCCGTGCCACCATGCACACGCCAACGATAACGGGCACGTCCCTCACTGTCTGTTCTGTGCGAAGCGATTCCACAGAAAGGATGCGAGCAATCCCGGCCTGTTGTGCCAGTCGCCGCACAACACTCCCCTGTCGGGTTAAGCTGCCGAGGCCGCTAATATGAAACAACATACGTGGAAGGGTTGGGTCGCTATAAACCGAGACTTGCGTTGTACCATCTGGCTTTTCAATCAGAGGCCCGGCCAATCCCACGTCCCGGTTTGACTGAAGATACTCGACCAAAGTATCCAATGCCCCGGCCTCAAACGTGACATCGTCATTGATCAACGCCACATACTCCGTTTCCGCTAAGCGCATAATGGCGTTGTGATTCGCAGCGAAACCAGCAGGATGCGCATTGACCTTGATTTTGGCGTGTGGATATTCAGCCCGGATCGGCTCTATTTCGACGGACTCGCCTGTATTAACAGTAACATACACAGTCAGGGGTACAGTCGTCGTTTCATACAGGCTCTTTAGCGCCGCGCAAATATGTGTGAAATCGCCGTGTATGATGAAACTGACAGTCAGCTTTGTGACCGTATCCTCGTCCTGCATTACGCACCCCACTTCCCCAATTCCGCAAATAGCATACAATCAATTGAAGGATAACGTCCATAACCCGAAAAGGCGTGTGATGAGCCAGCCACCCTACGACCCGAATAACCCCTATGGGCAGCAGCAGAACCCTTACGGTCAACAGCAGCCAAATCCGTATGGACAGCAGCCTCCGCCGGGGTGGCAAGGCCCTCCGCCAACTGACCCATTCGGACAACCGGCGCAATATTACGCTACGCCGATCACGCCTCCGCCCCCACGCAGCCGCCCCACCTGCCTGATCGCGTTCATCGTGCTAATGGCCTGCGGTCTGCCCCTATGCATTATCGGTTTCACCGTTCTGGTTACCGGCGGGATATTAGGAGGCATGGGCGGTATGTTGAACGATATCGGTCTGGGCGATATTGGCAGCTTCATTTCTACAGCCGTAGATGCCATACAGGGACCAGAAACGGTTGCCATTCAAGGCGATGTCACCCATTTCGACCCGCAAGCAGGGCTAGATCAAGCGGCGGCATTTGCTGGCGCGGGCGCGCAGTTTGCCGGGCTGGATGCCCAGTATGTTCGCAGTGACGGCACGATGGACTTAACGGCAAGCTATAATCCCCGCGTCAGTTACAGCTTTTTGCGCCCGATCCAGCCCCCCGCCGATGCGCCCCCACTTGGCGCATCCGGAAATACGGGTGGTCAATGGTACGAGCCAATCACCATTGAAGCCTACCGCCCCGGGCAAGTCAGCACGATCACGACTACAGGGGGTGGAATTTCCACCCGAATCCAATTTATCAATCAGGGTATGCGTAAAGATGTGAGCGATCCTACTACCAATCCATTTGACTCGGTCGCACCGCCCATGCGCTGTGCGTTCGTGGATTTTTGGAATGAGGCCATTGAACGTGGTACCCCCGCAGACGCAGTAGCCACCATTCGCTACAGTGAGTTTGGCGACGAGTGGACTTATGACTTTATTGTTCCCGGCACCACAATCACTTTTAATGAGGACTGCACCGTAGACGAATAGGTGGGACAAAACTAAGCGCGCAACCGAACATACGCCATCTACGTACCAGATCATGCGCTATAATCACGCGATGATTGCTGAACCTGTGAGGTTGACGATTGCTACGTCTTACTGTTGTATTGTTACTACTTATGCTGGTCGCATGCACGCCGGCTGAAACCGCTGTTGTTCCAACTCAAGATCCCTTTTCACTGGTACAAAACGCCGCCGACAATATTCGTTCTGCAGATACCTTTCGTATAGATGTGACCCAGACCGGGCCGGATTACGCCATCAACACTGGCTATGGCAGCGTGCTTTTCCGGCGCGCAACTGCCCAGTATGTCTCACCGGGCACGATGCAGGCGGCGGTACGGGTTAGCGCCGCCGGACTGCCGGTTGATATAGACGTGTTTTCGCGCGGAGAAGATCAGTGGTATCGTGCCATTTGGACAGGGGGCAATTGGCTGCACGAAACCTTTGCCCCCGGCTTCGATCCGCAAACGCTAATCGCTGAAGATACTGGCTTTCAAGCGGCTATGAGCGCCGTTATCGGGCTAAGTTTTGTTGGTGATGAAACGCTTGATAACGGCACGAATGTATATCACTTGAACGGAACAGCCGAAGGTTCAGCCGTAAATGCGCTCCTTGTCGGGCTAATTGAAACACAGGGTGATGTTGGTGTCGATCTGTATGTGGATCGCGAAACTGGCTATCCTGTGCGCTTCGTTCTGACCGAAACCGTGTTTAATGGTGAAGGTACACCCGAACCAGAACTGCGGCTGTGGGTCATAGACGTAACCAACATCAATGCCCCTGCGGAACTGGAAACCCCCCCGGAAAGTACCGCAGAAGCCACGATAGAAGTTACTGCGGAATTAACGAGTGAAGCGACAGCCGAAGCAACCCCGGAAACGACTGAGGCACCATGAACGCAGCATCTGGCGTGGTCGCATCAGCCGATACCGCGCGTCGCACGCCTAATCCATGGCTGATCCTGGCGCTGGTCTGTATCCCTGTTTTCATCGGTTCTCTTGACCTGACCATTGTCTCTGCCTTTCTGCCGGAAATTATCGTGCGGCTGGAACTGCCGATTACCGATGTAATTGACGATGCCGCGTGGATCGTCACAGGCTATTTGCTTGCGTATACCGTCAGCATGACCTTTATGGGCAGGCTCAGCGATCTAATCGGGCGGCGGCGCACGTATTTTGCCTGTCTGATCATCTTCATGATCGGCTCGTTCATTGTTGCCGAAGTGGATGTAGAGGCGCGAACTGGCCTTTCCGGAGCGCTTTACAGCCTGATCTACCGTATTAGCGGGGAGCGTCCTGACCCCGGCAGCATCGCGCTGCTGGTGATCATCATCGGGCGCATTGTGCAGGCATTGGGCGCCGGAGCGCTGGTGCCGGTCAGCCTGGCGCTGGTGGGCGATCTATTTCCGCCGAAAAAACGCGCGCAGCCACTAGGCATCATCGGCGCGGTGGATACACTTGGCTGGGTACTCGGTCATTTATACGGTGGCATCATGGTGAGCTTTTTTGCGATGAATGCTGCTGGTTTCACCGATTTCTTCCAGTCTATTGGTCTGAACTGGGATGCCCCGGACTGGCGAACTCTTTTCTGGATCAATATTCCGATCACCATCATCGCACTCGTAGTCACCGCATGGGCGCTGCGCGGCGTGAAGCAGGAACGCGCCAAAGGCCGTTTCGATTTTGCAGGCGCGGCTCTGATCACCGGTTCATTGATCTGCCTCGTAATCGGGCTAGGCGCGAACATCGAGATCGCGGCTTCTGCCTCATCGTTTGAAGATATTGGTGGCTTCCCGCCTTACGCCGCGCCGCTGCTGCTGCTTTCTATTGCCATGTTCATTGGCTTCCTGTTCGTTGAATGGAAATTCCCCGATCCGCTGTTTGACCTGCGGGCGCTGGCGAGGCGCGGTATAGCGATGGGATCGCTGGTCAATCTAGCCGTTGGCTTCTGTCTAATGATCGGGCTGGTCAGCGTGCCAATACTGGTCAATCTTCGCGTAGCCGACATTGCTAACTTGAGCGCCGCAGCACTGGAAGTTGGTATTTTGCTTTCGGCGCTAACCATCCCGATGGCGCTGGCAGCAGTCCCCGGTGGCTGGCTGGCCAACAAGATCGGCTATCGCTGGTCAACAATGCTCGGACTCGGCATGGCGCTGGTCGGCTTTCTCCTGATCTGGCAAACATGGACGCTGGAAATCCCGAACAACATTGTGGCGCTGGAGATGGCACTGGTTGGTATCGGACTTGGGCTGACCTTCTCCCCGATTAGCGCGGCGGTGCTAAATGCCGCCGATCCAGATCGATTGGGCACGTTTTCGGCATTGGTGATCATCATGCGGTTGATAGGTATGACTGTTAGCGTATCCCTGCTAACCGCTCTCGCCTCACAGCGGCTGGCAGCACTGGCTTCTACCGCGTTAGGCGATCTGGCTGCCGATCCGTATGCCGCAATTGATGTGTATTCACGATTGACGGTGCAAGTACTAGGTGAAATCAGCCTTGCCGGCGCTATCATCTGTGCGCTTGCGTTGCTACCTGCTTACCTGATCGTCCGTTCCAGAACAAAGGGATCACCCGCGATATGATCACTCCCGGCAAGTTACGCGCGTTGGAAACGTGCAGCACAAAAGACGGACATTTCAATGTGCTGGCGATTGATCATCGTGGCAACCTGTGGGATGCCCTTGCCAAACATACGTCGGTTGATGATGCCTTCTTCACCGCCTTCAAACGCGACGCCATCGAACTACTCGCTCCTTATACCAGCGCGCTCCTGCTTGACCCGATTTACGGGATTGCTCCCGGTCTGGAAGCTGGATGGCTGCCCGGTCATCTAGGGCTGCTTTGCCCGCTGGAGGTGACAGATTACACATTACATCCCGGCATGCGCGCCTTTCAGCCAATTCCCGATTGGTCAGTAGGCAAAATCAAACGACTGGGAGCAAATGTAGTCAAACTGCTGCTGTTTTATCATCCGCAGGCACCTAATGCAGATACTCAGCAAGCAATTGCCGCGGCTGTGGTCAAAGATTGCGCGCATTTTGATATCCCCCTGTTTCTTGAGCCAATTGTATATTCACCCGATCCAACAAAAACACTTTCAGCGACTGCTTACCGCGATGCCGTATTGGAAGCCGCCGCTACTTTTTCGGCAGTTGGCGCAGACGTGATCAAGACGCAGTTCCCCGTAGATGTCGCCAACACACTGGATGAACGCGAGTGGCGCTCTGCTCTGCGCGAACTAGACGAAACTTGTACCGTACCCTGGACACTGTTAAGCGCGGGAGTGAGCTACGACATCTTCAAACGACAGGCGATGTTGGCCTGCGAGGAGGGCGCTAGCGGAGTGATTGTCGGGCGAGCAGTGTGGAATGAGGCAGTGGAAATGCCTGACCCGGCCTCGCGGCGCGACCTGCTGCGCAATGTATGCGCGGGTAGGGTACGTGAATTGAGCGCGATCTGCGGGGCAGGACGCCCCTGGCGCGAAAAAGTGAATATACGGCCTCTCTCCTCCGATTGGATCGCAAGCTACGAGGATATTTAGAAAGCATCTTTTAGATTCGACCTATGAAGTAAAGCGCCGGGAAAATGCTGTGAATAATAATGCGAAAAGCATTGTTGACACTCAACTACTTTCGGGTTTCAAAACAAAAACAGGGCGCATGTTTCGCCCTGTTTCATTTTAAGACTTAATTTTTCTATGCGTTGTTATACGGTCACCACCGCGCTGGCTTGCTGCCCTTTTGGCCCTTCTACGATCTCAAACTCAACCTTTTCCCCGGGTTCAAGCTTACGATAGCCGTTTGACTGAATAGCGGAGAAATGGACAAATACATCTTGCCCGCCATCGTCCTGGGTAATGAAGCCATATCCCTTTTCGGCACTAAACCACTTCACTGTGCCGCGAATCCGTGCTGACATGGTACGACAACTCCATAAGAAGCTCAAAAAGTACGAGTGCCGCCCCTACACAACCGATCAAAATCTGGATTGTGTTTTGGCTAGACAATCACAGAATAAGCGAAATTTTGAGGGAATGTCAAGAGATTTGAATCACAGTCGTGTAAGACAATCAGGCTTCACGTAAAAATAGCGCCGATGTATCAAAATATGGGGTCTGTGGCATGGTATCAATCGGGCGGGCATCTTCCAGTTTCCAGCCGGTTTTCGCAAGAATACGGGCATCACGCGCCAGTTCAGCGGCATCGTCGCTCACATAAACCAGCTTGCGCGCGCCTAAAGCATTGATGCCATTGATAACGGTATCGTTCAATCCACGTGCAGGATCAACCACCACCGCATCAAACTGCCCTTTAAGCTCCGGCAGAACGGCTTCCACCCCACCCTCAATGATATCCACGTTGTCGAAGCCTTCAAGATTCACGTCGGCGTCGGTAACTGCGGGTGGATAGCTTTCGACCAGCGTGAGCGCGGAAACTTCGCGTGCGATGAAGGCGCTGAAAACACCAACCCCTGCGTATAAATCCAGCACCCGTTCATTTCTCTTCAAGTTAAGTTGTGCCAGCACTGCATCCACTAACGGGGCAACCATGGGTGGGTTGGGGCGAAAAAAAGCGCCGACGGTTGCCCGCAGCAGCAAGCCTTTTACCTCGTACTGGCTGTAAGAACTGCCGATCAGGTTAACAGGAGAGTTATCCGGCAGCATCAGGTTAATACTCGCATCAATATCCATTTCCAACTCTGGCGCTTCTTCATTTTCGGCAGTAAGCACGATCATCAGCGCGCCATCACTCCCACGTTGAATACGCAAACGGGAAATTCCCGACAGGCCGCCTTCACCAAAATCAAGGGCATCGAACAGGCTCAAAATATCCGGATGGACAAGCGCGCATTCCCGATGGCGCACAGGTGTCCCCTCGCGCCCCGGCAGCTTCAAGTATGCGCCGCCTGTAACCAACCAGATCACCTGCGAGAGATAATTCCATTCGTCAAGCGCTGGCACAACTGGTAGCACGTTCGGTTCTTTGATTTGTCCCAATCGTTCCATTTGCTCTGCGAGCAGATCGCGCTTGAGTAAAAGCTGTGCCTGATAGTCAATATGCTGCCAGCCACAGCGCACACAACTTGCGGTCAGATAGCCTTCACACGCCGGATATACCCTATCTGCGCTGGCCTCAACCAATTCCAATCCCTCTGCCTGAGTCACGCCATCGCGTTTGCCGGTAATACGCGCTCGTACACGTTCGCCGGGGATAGTAAACGGCACGAACACAGATTGCCCGCGTGCGCGTCCGATGCCGCTGCCACTGCCCGATAGCGATTCAATCGTCAACGTGATCTGGTTATTCTGGTCGGCATCGCGCTGCGCGCGGCGTTTTGAAGGGGCTGGGGACATGTTTTTTGCTGCCTTCTACATACTTTCTATTATGATGATTCTAGTGCCGTACTGCACAGGACATGCTGCACCATGGCTATTTCAATCCGTCAACGCTTAAGCGCCAGCCTGGTCGATCCTTATGTGACGATTGCCAATGCCGAGCGCCGGCAAAATGCTCGCGTCCTAGCAGGCATTCTGCTAGCGATTTTCCCAATGATGGTGCTCAGCCTGCTTCTCACTGCCCTATTAGCTCCAGTATCATGGGAAATGCTGGAACGCATCCTGCCTTATGCAGCGCTCTTGCTAGCCTCGAACATCGCAACCTATTTTCTGGCGCGTCTGGGATATGAACGGCTCGCAGCCGCTGGCATGCTTGGAACGCTGAATGTAATTATCCTGATCTTGGCTGAGCCTAACGGCTTCCCGAATGCAGATACAATTTTCATCTTCTTTCTAGGCACCATATTGCTTACCTGTGCCTTCGTCTCAACGATTATCGGCCTGTTAACGCTTATCGGGATTGTGCTCACATGCATTCTATACACACAACTGGTGGTTGTTCCAGTAGCTGACCCTCAGCCCTATCTTAATTCAACCTTCAAGGTACTGACCATTGGCATAGTCATGATCGGCGTACTGGTTCATGTCAAACATCTAACGACGATCAACCGCCGGCAATTACACCGCAATGAAATGATTTTGCGGCTGATCAAAGAAAACGTATCAGATATGGTAACCATCACCGATCGGGCATTCAACGTTGACTTTCAAAGCGATTCCGCCCATCAACTGGCAAATATGAGCGAGGGGGAATTGGATGCAGCCTTCTGGCAAACCAGCATCGAACCCGATGATCAACCGCACGTAGCAAAGGCGGTTGATTCGGCGCTGCATTCACGCACCACCGCTCGCGCCGAATACCGGCACAAAGCCAGCGACGGGCAAATCCACTGGTATGAAACCACGTTCAATGTGGTACGCGATATGGACGGATATGAGCGGCTGATTACCATTTCAAGAAATATTGATGAGCGTAAGACCGCAGAGCTGGCGCTAACCCGCGAGCGGCTTCAGTTACGCATCCTTGTAGATACACTGCCTGACCTGATTTACATAAAGGACGTTACCGGTCGTTACTTGCTATTCAACAAAGCCTATCTTGAGTTTCTCGATCTCCCCGATGAGGAGGCGGTTATCGGCAAAACGGCGTATGACCTGTATTCGTCAGAGATGGCACAGGCTTTCAGTGAACAGGACGAAGCTGTATTCAAGAGCGGGCAGATCAGTATTGACTTTAACTTTCGCTATGAACATCGTGGCAACACCCGCTATTTCCTGATCACCAAAAACCCGATGTTTGACACAGCCGGTAAGGTCATCGGCATCATTGGCTGCTCACGGGATATCACCCAGCAGATCAAACTTGAGGGTGAACTACGCGAACGCGAACGATTGCAAATGGCGCTGGACAAAGAGCGTGAATTGAACGAACTCAAAAACCTGTTCATGGTGACGGTATCGCACGAATTTCGCACACCACTTGCAACCATTCTTTCGTCAAGCGAGCTGCTGCTCTCTTATGCCGCCCGTATGACCGAAGAACGACGTGTGGAGTGCCTGCGCACCATTGCTGGTGAGGTTAAACGCCTGAATATCATGCTGGATGATATCCGCACGGTGATGCACATGCAGCGCAGGGAAGCACACTTGAATATTGAGGCTATTCCCCTGCCAGATTTCATTGAAGGCATTTATGGCAAGCTGGAATTTTCAGCCGAACATCCCTGTAAAATTGATGTTGCCGGGGAAGTCGGGCTGATACATGGGGATCGATTACTGTTGCGACATATCGCCAACAATCTGCTCAACAATGCGGCTCGCTATTCGCCGGTCAATTCGCCGATCGTCGTGCGAGTCCGGCAATTGAGCGAAGAAGAATTTACAATCGAAATCACCGATCAGGGCAGTGGTATTCCTGAGTCTGAGATTGCGCAGGTGTTTGACCCGTTCTTTCGCGGCAGCGCCAGCGCACAAGTTTCAGGTACAGGGCTTGGGCTAACTATCGTGAAGCATTGTCTTGATCTGTATGGGGGATCAATTCATATTGAGAGTGAGCAAGAAAAGGGTACGCGGGTGACGGTGACTCTGCCGCTTTATGCAGCAGCCGCAGAAACTCCAGCTATAGACTACGTAAACGCGCAATCAAACGCTGGATAACACCCTTATCGGGGCGAACAGGCTTGTGCACCTGCCCGATTTCATGAAGGCGGGTAATTTCCTCAATCAAGGTGAGACGATGCACAGTTTCACCGTTCACATGATACCAGTGATTTCCCATATATCTTACAGCCGGTTCTCGTCCATGCACGTTGTAATACGCGCGCTTGTAATTATCCATCACATAGCGTGGTGGCAGGGTTGGGTCATTAACGGCGGTAACAGTTGCGCTCATGAGTTTTCATAGCGTCAATATACGGTTGATCAAATTATAAAGCGGAATTTCGAATTGGGATAGAGAATGAAGGTTTAAGAAAATTAACGATTGGATTTTGGTGTCTCTCGCTCCCGCATTCCCCCATGTACGCAGAGCTGACGAGAGGACGCGGGAAGACGGCGCGCAGAAATGCGAAAACGAGTAGAATGAGGTTTGCAGGCGACGGTGAGAGGGCAAGACTACATGAGACGGAAACAATTCATCGGGCTAAGTGCATTCGTACTGGCAGCCTTGTTAACCCTATCCACACTCACCCAACCCGGCATTGGCGCGCAGGCGGTACCTACTCCACCTGTACCATTAGGTTACCCGCCCAACTTCGCGCCGGGCGTAAACCCGCTGACCGGGTTGAGCGTACCTGATCGCTCTAGCCTGAACCGTCCGCCATTGATTGCTAAAGTTTCAAATGCGCCGGATGTCGTGCGTCCACAGGCAGGTATCGGCGCTGCGGATGTAGTGTGGGAGCATTATGCAGAAGGCGGCCTCACCCGCTTTTCGGCAGTATTCCTGACTAATACGCCGCAGCGCATCGGCTCAATCCGCAGTGCCCGCCTGATTGATGACGAACTGGTACCGATGTTTGGCGCGCTGTTCACCTATTCGGGCGCAAGTCCGGGTACTGAAGCTGTGCTGCAATCCAGCGATTTTGTGCCCCAGATTTACAGCGGTTTCACCTACGGTACCCCGCTGTATTTCCGCGATTTTTCGATTGCCGCGCCCAACAACCTGTTCATTGATCCTGCTGCCGTATGGGCGGAAGCCGCAGCAGATGGATTAACTACCCTACCAGATTTACGCGGCTGGATTTTCAACACGATCGTGCCCGCAGGTGAGAACGGCGCTGGTACTCTTGCACAGATACAATACACCGATAACAGTGTGCGCTGGGAATTTGACCCGCTGGCGGGTATGTACCGGCGTTTCAACGATGGACTGCCGCATACTGACGCGCTGACCGGCGTGCAAGTGGCGGCCTCAAATGTGGTCATACTGTATGCTGACCATCTGCCAACCAATATTGAGGAAGGCGTATTCAACGGCGTACCCTATTACGGTATTGACATTAACCTGATGGGCGAAGGGGATGCAGTCGTACTGCGCGATGGCTTACAATATCCGGTTAGATGGCGGCGCTATGATCGGCATGATCTGCTTTCACTGTGGACGCTGGATGGGCAGCCATTTGCAATGAAGCCCGGGCAAACGTGGTTTCAGGTGTTCCCACTGCCGGAAGATCAGCGTGGGGGCGAGTTCGTGCAGATCAGCTAGTTTCACCTACGGAGATGGATGTAATGGAACAGTCATACACCCTTCAACTGCTGCGGCTGGAATGCCTCATGGCGCAGGAGCGCGGAGGTGATGAACCATATTTGATGTTGAATGATCAACGCGTCTGGGAAATTCCATCCGGCAAGCATATGCACCATCACCCTGATAAACCAAACTTGCTGGGCGTTGTGGAATTTGAAGATACGATGATCTTCACCAACTTACGCGGTGAAACCGTGATTCGCCTATTTGAGGCCGATCTCCTCAATCCCGACGATTCCTTAGGTATGACCCCGATTGTGCCGGGGGATGCCGCAGGGGGCGATATTCAAATTGTATTTAATCGTGACGGCGCGGAATATAAGCTAATCTACCGGGTGCAGTTGGAGCCATGAATCCGGTAGAAAACCGCTGCCCTGAATGTGGCGCATCATGGGCAAACGGCAAAGCCTGCGAACTAATTTTTCACGAATTTCTGATCCTTGAATTTGAAAATTACAACGGCGAAGGTGAGGTTCATTTTTATACCGTCGCCAGTTATATGATTCAGCATCAGCGCTATTCGCCTGAAGGCCTTGAGTGGATCAGAGAACAGCTTCGTAATGCGCTATCCGGCAAACTTTCAATTCAAGAAATTCAGGCGATTGCCGGAAAAACGGTCGGGCAGGATAAGCGTAACTGGAAGATCACCCGCGATAAAAACGCCCCGATTCAGCCGCCGTTGAACTGGCCGATTACGATTGTGGATGTTGCTAATGACACGTCCGCTGATTACAACACCCGTATTCTGCGCTGGGCACAATCCGTGATTGACACGCTGGATTCAGCCTAACGGCTAGACATGTCGCCAGAAAATCTCGGTGATGTAATTCATGCTGACCACGCCATTTTGTTGGTAACGATCAAACAGCTCGCGCAGCGCAGCTTCCATCGGCGGATAGTCCGGCATTCCCGGCAGCGGCATATACGAAGATGAAAGCACTCGCCCTAACAGGCCATCAAAATTAAACACCTGCCGGTTTGGTACGGTATGTCTGGTCAGTTGATCTTCGCTAAAATAGCCATCTTGCGCCATTGTCCCCTCGCGTGTTGCCTGCCAGCGGGTTTTGCCCTCATCTTTATCGAAAGCTTGCAAAAATGCGTTGTATTCCCGCATAAATGGCGATTCAGCTTCATCGCGTGTATTCCAGAACAGCACAATCCAGCCATCGGGCTTAAGAATGCGCGTAAATTCGGCACGCGTCTTTGCGGGGTCGAACCAGTGAAACGCCTGCCCTGCGATCACAAAGTCCACCGATGAATCCGTCAGATGAGTATCTTCCGCTGTGCCATCAATCAACGTGAGATTTGGGCGGTCTCCGTATTCAGCAGCAGCGATGGCGCGCATCTCAGCATTAGGTTCAACAGCGTATACCGGGCAGCCAAAATCCAGAAATAGCTGGCTGGAAATCCCCGTCCCAGCGCCAATATCAGCAATCACGCTTTGCATAGTTAGGCCAAGATGCGCTACCAGCAGTTCGACAACCGCCTGCGGGTAGCGGGGGCGGCTGGCGTGATAATATGGCGTGCGGCTGCTGAAGCGTGTGGTGCTGTCGCTGGCGGGCATATCAAGTTTCCTGTTATTGTGGGTTATCCAGCACTGTATTGTTTGATCACACTGCGTGCAATAACCATTCGATGAACTTCGCTGGCGCCGTCATAAATGCGAAATGCGCGGGCAGCTTCGTACCATGAGCTGAGCGGCAGATCGCGGGAAATGCCCTTACCGCCACAAATCTGGATAGCGCGGTCAAGCACCCGGTTCACAGTTTCAGCCACATGTACCTTGCACATTGCTGTTTCTTCACGGGCTTGCTTGCCCTGTTCCAGCAGCCACGCCGACTGCTGAATCATCAATCGTCCGGCGTGCAGTTCCAGCGCGGAATCAGCTAGCATCCACTGCACCGCCTGATGCTCGTTCAAATGCTTGCCAAAAGCATCGCGCTCGGCAGCATACTGCGCAGCAATTTCTAACGCGCGTTGGGCGATCCCTGTCCAGCGCATACAGTGGGTTAAACGCGCAGGGCCTAAACGCGCCTGGGTAAGCGCAAACCCCTGCCCGAGGTTGCCCAGCACTGCTGATGACGGCAAACGTAGATCATGAAATTTCATCTCACAGTGACCGCCCAGATCATCAAAGCCCATGATCGGCACCTTGCGCACATTTTCAATGCCCGGTGTTCCAGTGGGGGCGATAAAAATAGTGCTGCCTTTGTGCGCTGGCTGGTCAAGGTCAGTACGTGCCATGATTAGGTAGAATGCCGCGCCATCGCCGCCGCTGGTAAACCATTTGTGACCATTGATGATCCAGTCGTCGCCGTCACGCTCAGCCTGCGTCAGCAGCATAGTCGGGTCGCTGCCTGCGCCGGGAGATGGCTCGGTCATTGCAAACGCAGAATGAATCTCACCCGCCGCCAGCGGTTTTAGATAACGTTCGTACTGTTCGCGGTTTGCAAACAGGTGCAGCAGATGCATATTACCCTCGTCAGGCGCAGCGCAGTTCAACACTAACGGCCCAAGATGGCTGCGTCCTGCCGCTTCAAATACCGGCACAATTTCGCTCAGGCTAAGCCCCATGCCGCCTAAATCGGGCGGAAGCTGTGGTGCCCATAAACCAGCCGCTTTGGCTTTTGCGCGCACATCACGGAGCGCCTTATCCGAAATAGTGCCATTGGCCTCAAAGTCTTCTAGAGGAATAACTTCATCATCCACAAAGCGGCGAACGCGGCGGGCAATCTCTTCAACGTGAGGGGGAAGGGAAAAATCCATTTTTGTTTCCAGAGATACGTTTCATTAATTAGAGGAATTATGCCGCAGTGATGACGATTCAGCACAGATTTTTCGTTGCCGGGAGTGTCTGATGCATTGAGTCTGTATAAATTCCCTCAGGCCGCGTCCGGAGACGGGGCTTGTAGAGGCGGTTCGCGATCCGTCCTTTTGGCGCGCATCAGGGGCATGGCTAGCTTCCCTGTCTATAAACTCGAGCTTCCAAACGCCTTCTCAGATGAGCATGTGACCCTTCTGTAGGGGCGCAGCGTGCTGCGCCCCTTGGATGTCCCCTTAAACGCTTCAATTCACTTTTTCGAGAGAAGAATTTTGCAGCCATATGGTTGGCAGTTTGGATACCTCTAAACAGAACATACGTGCTATCCTGAAATCATGGTTCATATGCAAAGGCACATCCCATGTCCCCCATACCCACCACCACCATCCAGTTACCGTCCTTCTCCCCTCGCCGTGTACGAAGAGGGGCCGGGGGTGAGGTTCTAAAACCCCCGCCGCCAAACTTGCGCCAACTCTCCCGTCGTTTGGCGATAAGAAAATTGTTTTGCCGCCGCCATCGCCAATCTACGCGGCGTTTGTCACCCATCGCCATGAAGATGCTGGCAGCTTTGTCTGGACAACCATTGCCTGAATTTGCCTGCTAACCTTCCATTTTCAGTCCTGTTTAAGCATGTAGACTGAAGTTTACTACGAATAACGCTGGTTTGCGCTACAATGTGCGGGACGCAAGGAGCATCGGCATGAAGACGCGCACTGCCCTGTTCGCCTGTTTGGCAGCTTTTTTCGCCACAGTTTCGCTGCTGGTATTATTACCCGGCAACCCAGATTCCGGCGACTATTCCGCCCGGCTTTGTATTCCCCTCGCCTTCTCCGGTAGGCTGTGCCAGCCCGATGCCGCTTTATCCAGGCGCGAATATTACGCTTGAACCCGGTGTCAATTTACGCAATATCCCGAATTTATCTGGCGCTGTGGTGAACTACTACACTATCGAAACTGTACTCACGGTACAGGATGGGCCTGTATGCGCGCAGGGCTATAACTGGTGGTATGTGACTGGCAGCGGCCAGCCCGGCTGGACGGTTGAAGGGCGTTCAGGCCGCTATTTCATCACCATTTTACCGCCACCATCCACCACCTGCTTCCCGGCACTCAATCTTCCGATTGGTGGCGAGGCGCGAATGTTCACCGGCGTTCGTGTGCATGAAATGCCAGATATTGACTCGCTAACACGCACCGTAGCACTGTTCGATACCACCGTACAAGTGCTAGCCGGGCCTATTTGCGACGGTGATATGAACTGGTGGCATGTGCGTGTGCCTTTTGGCGTAACCGATCAAAATGCTGAAGCCACTCAATTTGTCGAAGGCTGGCTCGGCGAAGGCTACCCACTCGAAAATTACTGGTTGGAACCGCTGGGCGTAGTGCCCACGCAGGTCAACTACTGTCCGCGCGCATTAAGATTGGTTGCCGGTGACCGTGCAGCCACAGTATACAGCGACGGCGTTCCGCGTTCGCTGCGCGCTGCGCCCGGCACCAGCGCGGCGGTAGTCCAACCGTTGATCGCTGGCATCGCCTTTGACATTATTGATGGTGCTGCCGTGTGCGCCAATGGCTTTAACTGGTGGCATGTACGCTTGCTAGTGAGCGGTCAG
>CAZBPB010000005.1:21854-25611 GCA_964493565.1 uncultured Pleurocapsa sp.
GAAGGCTGGTTGGCAGAAGGACGCCCCGGCAATTATTGGTTCGACATCATTTATGATACCGATCCCTAAAATCGCCCTCAACCCTCATTCCCCTTTCTATCATGATGGAGCGGGGAATGAGGGATTGCTTCCGTTTTGTACACCTAAAAAGAAACATTCTCATGAACCGCACCCATGAGCTTTTCGCGGCGGTGCTATCGCTGGTGATGGTCATCGCCGCGCTGCTGCAAGTTCTGATCGCGCTGACCAATAGCGCGCCCCTGCTGTTAGGCACAGCAATTTTTACCGCTTTGCTGGCACTTCCAGTGCTGCAAAATACGGCGCGCGCGCCGCAAGTAACGCTAAAAAACGATGGTCTGAGCGTAAACACCTCGTTGTGGGGTACACAAAACGTGCCATTTTCAGCTATCCGCGCGATTAAGGACGATCCTTCGCTGCCACCGGCAGGCGCAGAGATTTATCGCAAAAAGGCTGTAGGCAAAACTAAATATCGTCCGGTTGAGGGCAAAATTCTGGTTGTGCGTGGACTGCCGCTGCCTTACCGCATTGTCGGCTTTTTCGCGGGCGAAGGGTTGAACGGGGTGATCGCTATGAACAGCCGCAGCGCGCCGGATTATGACCGCTTGATGCCTCAGATTGAGCAGCGATGGCATGAAACACAACCGAAAGAAATGAAGTAAGCTGGTTATATAGAGACCCTCGCACTCGCAATCCACCTGACCTGATGTATAGTGATGACCTGACACAGATCGGAGATTGACGATGGCTTCATCATTTGCGGCACTTGGATTGAGCGAACCGACGCTGAAAGCCATCGCCGAACTTGGATACGAAGAACCCACCCCCATACAGGCACAAACCATCCGCACAATGTCGGAAGGCGAAGATGTAATCGCTCAGGCACAGACCGGTACAGGAAAAACCGCTGCTTTCGCCCTGCCGATCATCGAAAAGCTAGACCCGAAATTGCGCGCGCCGCAGGCGTTGATTTTGACCCCCACCCGTGAGCTAGCAGTGCAGGTTGCGGAAGCATTCCAGTCTTACACTAAATATCAGAAGATATCCATCCTTCCCGTGTATGGCGGTCAGCCGATTGATCGCCAGCTTCGGGTGCTGGAGCGCGGCGTTCAGATTGTAGTGGGTACGCCGGGGCGCATTCTTGACCATATTCGCCGCAAAACCGTGAGATTTGATGGTGTACGTACTGTCGTGCTTGATGAGGCCGATGAAATGCTGAATATGGGCTTCATTGAAGATATTGAGGCAATCCTCAAAGAAACGCCGGAAAACCGGCAGACAGCGCTGTTTTCGGCAACCATGCCTGCCCCGATTGCCAACCTTGCAAAACGCTACATGCACGATGCACAGCGCATCACTGTGGCTGCCGAGCAGGTCACCGTGCCACAAATCCGCCAGATTTATTATGAGGTAGGCAAACGTGACAAATTCGAAATGCTGACGCGCATCCTCGATTACGAAGTGCCCACTTCGGCAATCATTTTCTGCCGTACCAAGCTGGAAGTGGACAATATCGGGCAGCGGCTAACCGCCCGCGCTTATGCCGCCGAAACCCTGCATGGCGACATGAATCAGGCGAACCGCGATCGGGTGATGGGGCGTTTTCGCAGCGGGCAAACTGAACTTTTGATCGCTACCGACGTTGCCGCGCGCGGGCTGGATGTAGAGCAGGTTTCGCATGTGATCAATTACGATTTACCGTTGGAGCCAGAAGGTTATGTACATCGCATCGGGCGAACCGGTCGGGCTGGACGCGCTGGTATTGCCATTTCACTGGTCACGCCCCGCGAGCGACGACTGTGGCAAAGCATTCAACAAACCACCGGCGCAAAAATCCAGCGGATGCAGCTTCCTACCATTGGTGATGTGATCACCCGGCGGCGCGAACGTTTCAAGGAATCTATTCGTGAAGCGGTTGCCAGCGAAGGGTTGGAACCGTATATGATCATGGCGGAAGAGCTAGGCGAGGAATACAGCCCGACTGACCTTGCCGCCGCAGCTTTCAAACTGCTCATCGGCGCGATGCCCGAAGAAAAGGAAGACCTGCTGGCAGAGCCAGTCGTGTATGAGTCATCTGACAAAGACAAAAAATACGCGCCGAACAAAAAATACAAACATGGCAAAGAGCCGCCGCCAGAACGCGGCATGACCCGCCTGTATATTGATATTGGTCGTGAAGATCGGGTGCGTCCGGGTGATATCGTCGGCGCAATTGCTAACGAAGCTGATATTCCGGGGCGTGCCATTGGCGCAATCGAAATCTTTGACCGTTTCTCGCTGGTGGATGTGCCTGCCAATCAAGCGCAGCATGTGATCAAGGTGTTGAAAAATACCCAGATTCGCAATCAGAAAATCTCGGTTGAGGTTGCCAAACCCACCAGTCCGAAAGTCAAAAACACCGGCAAGCCGCGCCGAAAAGGGTGATCACCGTCTACACGCGCGCCCATTTCCTCATTACAATCGTTGGATTATTCACCTCACATTCGGATGAGTGTCTTTGCGCGTCCTCATGATCTCAAAAGCGCTGGTAGTGGGTATTTACCAGCGCAAATGCGAAACCATCGCCGCGCGTGGCGTTGAACTGCTGACGCTGGTGCCGCCCTCGTGGAAGGATGAACGCGGCGAAACCTCGCTTGAACGCGTATACACCAACGGCTATCGTCTGGAAACCATTCCCATCATCCGCAATGGCGATTTCCACCTGCATTTTTACCGTGAACTGGATACGTGGGTGAATAATTTCCAGCCAGACATTCTGCACATTGACGAAGAACCCTATAACCTGAGCGCGTGGCAGGGGCTGTATCATGCGCGGCGAACCGGCGCGAAATCCGTCTTATTTAGCTGGCAAAATCTGGATCGGCACTATCCCCCGCCATTTTCGTGGGGTGAAAGTCGGGCGCTGAAACAGGCTGATGCCCTGATCGCAGGTACAGAAAGCGCAGCGAACGTGTGGCGGCACAAAGGCTATCAGGGCAAGCTGCCGGTGATCGCCCAATTTGGCACCGATGGCGATCTATTCCGTCCGGCAGAAACGCGGCCTGAGCGCCCGTTCACCATCGGCTATTTCGGGCGACTGGTTGAAGAAAAAGGTGTGAACCTGCTGCTAGAGGCTGCCGCAAACTTCGGCGGTGATTGGCGGATGGTCATACTCGGGGGCGGGCCGGAACGCGCGGCGCTGGAAGCACAGGCCGAACACCTGCAAATCGCGGATCGCGTGGAATTTCGCGGATCAGTGGCTTCAGTGGAGATGCCAGCACAGTATCACGACATTGATGTGCTGGCGCTGCCTTCGCTAACGCGCCCGAACTGGAAAGAGCAATTTGGTCGCGTGCTGGTGGAAGCAATGGCAAGTGGTATACCTGTAATCGGCTCGAACAGCGGCGCAATCCCCGGCGTGATCGGTGACACAGGATTGATTGTGCCGGAAAGTGACGTGCCAGCATTGACAGACGCTCTCAGCAACCTAGGCGAGGACTCTACACTTTATGCTGAACTGGCAAGCAAAGGCCGTGCCCGCGCATTGGCTGAATATTCCCATGAAGGCGTCGCTGAAAAGACGGTCGCGCTGTATCAGGAGTTGGTGAGTCAGTAAATCTGCCATCCGGATAAGGTGCAGCGACGGTATTTGTAATGTAGGCCACTACCCTAACCATTCCGGAAGTGTGCCGCGTGAATTAAACACTAAGCATACTGCGAGATGCCTGTATCTTCACGCATCATCGTTGTATCCGCAACA
>CAZBPB010000006.1:0-4510 GCA_964493565.1 uncultured Pleurocapsa sp.
ACTTCACGCTCACTTTTTGATACATCTTGAGCAGAAACGAAATTGACCCAAATATTTTCCACAATGCTTGAAGCTACTTCTACTGCATCATAGAACCATTCAGCCTGATAATTGAAAACGTGACCAATGTTATTTGAAAGCCAAATACATTGGAAACAGTAAGGCTGAGAGATATATCGAGCTGTTTCAGAGTTCTTCCCAATTTCCTCGAACATCGTACCAACTATATTTGCAATATGATCTGTCCTTGCTTCACGATTTTCAGGTAAAGGCACTTCCTCTTGTTCCGTTGTTTCTTCTTCTATATTATCAATTGACTGCTTCTCTGCTAGCCATTGTTCTTCCACATTTTCTGGAAGTTCTATTTCAACAATTTCTAAAGCGGTTTTATACAGCCTTCTTTGTTGACTGGTTTCAATATTTGCGTCTTCGATACCAAATTTTAATAAGGTCGAGACTGTCATTTTACTAATTTCACAATAAATGATCTGAATCTGTAAAAGCTTAGCCAAGTCCAAGTAATCGGAAAGTTCTCTACGCCAAATTACGTAGGGTATACGTGACAAGTGCGGTGTACTCTCTATGAGAACCACACGATTTTCCGCAGCAAACTTCTCTAGTGCTTGTTCAGATGCTTGTAACTTGGTATCCATCCTAGCGTCTCCTGAAAGTTACCTCCATCCCGGATTATTTTTCCGCGCCGCTTCAAACAAAATCACTGACGCCGCTACCGCTGCATTCAGTGACTCTGTTTCGGCTGCCATTGGAATATAAACGCGCTGTTTTGCCAGTTGTGCGGCCTGTTCGCTTTCGCCATGCGCCTCGCTGCCGATGATCAGCGCGTGGGGTGCTTTCCAATCCGCCCGATCATAAGTCACATCGCCGTTCATATCCGCCAGATACACTTGCAAATGCTGGCAGTACAGGGCGATGCGCGTCCAACTGGCTTCTAAAACGGGCATCCTGAAATGCGCGCCCATGCCGGCGCGTAACACTTTCGGGTTGTAGGCATCCACTGATCCCGGCGCGTTAAATACAGCTTGCACACCTGCTGCCGCTGCCGAGCGCAAGATTGTGCCCATATTGCCGGGGTCGCCAATAGCATCCAAGATCAAAATGCGTGATGGCGTTTCTGGCAGCGGTGGTGGCTGAAGCGGAAACACACCGATCAATCCCTGCGGCGTTTCGGTGTCACTTAAATAGCGGATAATTTCGGCGGTAACGGGTAAAAGCAGAGAAGCTCCCACCCTATATCCCTCTCCCCCAGGCGGAATGACTTCCCCGCTTTTTCCTGAAGAAGGCGCTGTGTTGAAAGTCTCTAGCGAAATAGTCTCTGGATCATACAAAATGAAATCCGGTTGCAGACCACAACTGAGGGCATCCTGAATCAGTCGCACGCCTTCCAGCGCCATTTTGCTTTCTTTGCGGCGGGCTTTGCTCGCGGTTTGCAGCGCATGTGCCAGTTTAACGCGCTCGTTTTGCAGGGATGTAATGTGTTCAGTCATCGGTTGTTCACGGAAATGATATTTCCCGTCAGCCTCACAGGATAAAGAAAGATTGCGCCAATTCTAGGCGTTTTTGAAGTCAAATAAAAAGGGCGCGATCGCTCGCGCCCTTCCATGGGTATTGCCCTTGCTCAAACTTGCTTCTATTGGTTTTGCTGTGCCAGCGCAGCCAATTTCTGGAATGTAGCGGCATCGCGTACGGCGATATCGGCCAGAACCTTGCGATCCAGCTCGACACCAGCCTTCTTCAAGCCGTACATAAAGCGGCTGTAGCTCAGGCCGTGTAAACGCGCACCGGCGTTAATACGGACGATCCACAGGCGGCGCAGCTCGCCACGACGGGCGCGGCGGTCGCGATAGGCATAGAACAGGCTTTTGAGCATGGCCTCGTTCGAACGGCGGAACAGGCGACCACGCGTACCCCACTGACCCTTGGTCAGCTTGAGCACCTTCTTATGCCGTTGGCGGCGGTGAAAACCAGTTTTCACACGTGTCATGGGAACAAATCTCCAAAGCGGTTCATTCGCAACGCGCGCTTCTCGAAACTGTAAGCGGCTTATGGGGCGCGCGAATTCAGCGCGGCAGAATCCTACGCGGGCGGGTTCTGTTTGTAAAGACCCAGGTATGGCGCAAGCTTCTTAATACGCTTGATATCGCCAGGAGCCGTGACCACAATAGATTTGCTCAACATATTCTTTGTGCGGTGGCTGCGGCGGCGGCGAAAGTGGGTTTTACCACCCTTCGTACGCAGAATCTTCCCGCTACCAGTCATCTTGAAACGCTTGGCCGCGCCTTTGTGCGACTTCAGTTTATATTTCTTTGCCACGATCTTTCTCCGCTTGCGCTTATTTCTTGGTTGTATCTTTAGCAGGGGCAAGTACCATCAGCATGGTACTACCTTCCATCGTTGGAGCCTGCTCAACGATGGCAATATCCTTCAGCTCGTTTTGTATTTTATCCAGACGAACACGTCCAATATCCGCGTGGGCGATCTCACGACCGCGAAAGCGGATGCGTACCCGTACCTTCATACCGTCGCCAATCCAACGCCGGGCATCGCGCATCTTGAATTGTAGATGATGGTCGGATGTCTTAGGCTGGATGACGATCTCTTTAACTTCAATTGTCTTTTGCTGCTTGCGCGCCTTGCGTTCCTTGCGCTGCTGCTCGTACATGAACTTACCAAAGTCCATGATACGGCATACAGGCGGATCAGCATTCGGACTCACTTCTACCAGATCCAGACCCTTTGCCTCAGCCATTTCCAAAGCTTCTGCAAGAGAAATCACTAGATTCTGTTTATCGTCCGTAATCACGCGAACTTCTCGCGCGCGAATCTGGCTGTTAATACGTGGTACGTCTGATGAAGTAATTGCCTGACCTTTCTGGTTTCAGGATCTATACATAACAAAAACAGACTCGCGTATTCCACTCTCTTTCACGTACAAGAGCGGCGCAGTCTGCATAAGCTGACTGAGAGAGCATTATAGCAGACGAATTTTAACTTTGACAAGGTGAGTCCAAAAGCGGGGATCAGGAGTCACTTAAGTAGTGGGACGATCATCACTTGGAATGGCAAGGACATATGTTTTACAATGGGCATTAACTTTTCACGGAGAATTAGTCAATGGGTTTCTGGAACGGGCAGCGATTTGTTGTCACGGGTGGTTCGGGATTTCTTGGCCGTCACGTTATTGAGCAAATGCAAGCGCTGGGGGCAACTGAAATTTTTGTGCCGCGTAAGACACAATATGATCTGGTTGAGCATGACGCGATCATGCGCTTACTGGAAGATGCAAAGCCTGATGTGATCATCCACATGGCGGCGCAGGTGGGTGGTATTGGCGCAAACCGCGAACATCCCGCTGAATTTTTCTACAACAACCTGATGATGGGTACGCAGCTTCTGCATGAATCCTATAAATCAGGCGTGAAGAAGTTTGTGACCATAGGCACGGTCTGTGCATATCCCAAATTCACGCCGGTGCCGTTTAGTGAAGACGAAATCTGGAATGGCTATCCGGAAGAAACTAATGCGCCTTACGGTTTAGCGAAGAAGATGCTGTTGGTGCAAAGTCAGTCGTACCGCCAGCAGTATGACTTCAACGCAATTTACCTGCTGCCAACAAATTTGTATGGCCCGCACGACAACTTCGATCTGCAAACCTCGCATGTTATCCCGGCGCTAATCCGCAAATTTCTGGAGGCAAAAGCGCGCGGTGATAAACAAGTCGTAGCGTGGGGTACAGGTTCACCAACACGCGAATTTCTGTATGTTGAGGATGCAGCGCGCGGAATCTTGATGGCAACTGAACGTTACAATGGTTCAGAACCCGTCAACCTTGGCTCAGGCAATGAGATCAGTATTCGCGATCTGACGCACTTGATCGCTGAATTGACCGGGTTTGAAGGTGAAGTTGTGTGGGATTCAACTAAGCCAGATGGTCAGCCACGCCGCGGGTTAGATACCAGCCGCGCCAAAGCCGAATTTGGCTTTGAGGCGCAAATTTCATTCCGGGATGGATTGCAAAAAACTATCCAAACCTATCTGGAAGAACAGGTCGGTCAGCCCGGCTAACGGGTGCCTGCTCTGGGCGCAAGCGGGAGGGGGCGAATCTGATACTGCGGGTGTGACCCGGCAAAAGCACGAACCTCTTGTAAGGCTTGATCAAAGGCAGCGACTAAATCTTCGTCGCTGCCTTTATATCTCCGTAGTGTTTGCGCTGCACAGGCAGCACATCCTCGCATCGCGCGAAAGCTATCCGTCTCACAGGGTATACAACCATTCAGTCGAATCATCATCAACATAAAGGCGAGCGTTTCATCATCAAATTGCGAACCGCATACCGCGCGTTCAACCAATTCTTGAAACAGCGGCCCGCGCATCTCGCGTAATGAAGGAATGATCTCGTAAGGAAATAAGATTTCGTTGTCGGTATACATCGCCGATTTCTTTCATCACTGGACTGCGTGTGTGTTTCACATCTTATGCCTAAAGCAAGACG
>CAZBPB010000006.1:4589-11063 GCA_964493565.1 uncultured Pleurocapsa sp.
CTGGTTGACGCAGCGTAACGCCCTAACCACAACGCAACAAACCGTGTAAGATTGAGCCATAACCCGCCATCAGAGCTATATAGTGAACACTTTAGGGGTACGCCATGCGCGAGCCAATCACGCTCACCGATCAGAATCTTGACCAAATGCTGGCTACAGATAAGCCAATTTTTGTCTTAATTACCAACGGTGACGGTCTGAAGGGCGATTTCAAAGCCGCGTTTAATAAGCAGGCGGATGAAGATAGCCAGTATGTTTATGCCCGGCTTGATCCCACCCGCAATCCACGCGCGGCTCAGATGTTCAGCGCTGGTGATAAGCCGCTGCTGGTAGGCTGGTATTGTGGTCAGGAAATTGTGCGCCGCTCCCGACCATGGGGCAGTGATTTACCGCTGGCGTTGGAATCGATGAAAGCGACGGTGGTTGAAAAATCACCGCCAGGGGCGACCCCTGAAGTAACTACAACGGAAGCAGAGGTGAAGAAACCAATGGAAGTATTAAATAAGCCTGTCAACGTCACTGATGAGACTTTTGAACAGGAAGTTTTACAGAGTGACCTGCCGGTGCTGGTTGATTTCTGGGCAGCGTGGTGTAGCCCCTGCCGTATGGTTGCGCCAATTCTGGATAAGCTGGCAGGCGAATATGCCGGTAAATTGAAGATTGCCAAGGTGGATACGGATGCGAATCCCGGCCTTTCACAGGCCTTCCGCATCACCAGCATCCCCAATCTAATGGTAGTGAAGGATCGCACGATCATCTTCAACCAGCCGGGGGCGCTGCCAGAAGCGGCGTTTCGCCAGTTGATTGAACAGGTGCTCGTTTTTGAAGTCCCTCCGCGCGAAGAACAGCCTGAGACCGCTGAAGTTGAGCAGGATCAGAACGTCAATTAACAAGGGAAATCCTTCGTTTAAAGCGCCTTCCTGTATTGATGATGGGGAGGCGCTTTTTGACTCAGGATGGTGGCAACCTGGTTTGAGTTTTTATAGAATCTATAATCATTTATCCCGCATAAGTTCATGAGGTGAAAATGCAAAATCTAAATGATCTCGCGCAAGAAGCATATATCTATACTTTTCCGATGGTCTTTACGCTGAGTGAGGTCGCCAAACACACCAGCGACCCGCAAACCAGCGGCGCGGCACCCATCAATCATTTTGGTTATTACAAAAAGCTGGCAGGACCACAAGACAAATTCGTCACTATCAACAACGATACAATTTACTCGATGCTGCAAGCCGATTTGACGGCTGAGCCATTGGTCATCCACGTTCCTGATACGGCGGGGCGCTATATCGTCCTGCAATTCATTGATGCCTGGACGAATAATTTTGCCTATGTCGGCCAGCGCGCAACCGGTACTGCTGAGGCCAGTTACCTGATCGTGGGCCCCAATTGGCAGGGGGAAATTCCCGCAAACCTGACCGTAATTCACGCGCCCACAAATGTCTTTACTGTATTAAGCCGTATTGCAATCAGCGGAGAATCAGAACTGCCGGTTATTTATGCGCTTCAATCTCAACTAACGGTGACGCCATTATCGAATTATCTGAGCGGCACTTCCGCTCCGGAAGGACATTTTGGGGATTGGTCGCTGCCTGCCACAGACCCCAATGTGCCGGATGAATTGAAATTCTGGGAACAGGCGCGCGTTTGGATGCAAGCGTTTCCGCCTGCCGCACCGGATCAGGCTTATGAGCAGCGTTTCGCGCCGTTGGGGTTGTTGGACAAAACATCCCCCTATGTGAATCCGAATACGGATTTGAGAGTGGCGCTTATTACTGGCGAAGAGGCCGGTAAAGCTGCGATTGAGCAGCATACGAAAGAAGGGCTTGAATTCAGAAACCAGTGGAGCTACTCGCTGCATGGGTTTGATTACAACCTGGACTTCTTTGAGTTGGGAACCAATGCTTCGCCAGAATGGCGTTATCCTGACCGTGAAAAGAGCTATTTGAATCGTGCGGGCGCGGCACGCGTGGGTTTGTGGGGTAATCACGGCTACGAGGCGGCCTATTCTATGACTTTCCGTGATGCGGATGGTCAGCCCTTAGTTGGCACAAACTCCTATATCTGGCATCTTGCAGGGCAGCCTCCGGTTGGGGCTTTCTGGTCAATCACGATGTACGATATTCCGAATTACTATCTGGTTGATAATCCCATCAATCGCTACTCGATTGGTGACCGTACGCCGGGATTGAAGATTAACGCAGATGGCTCATTGGACATTTATATTCAGCATGACTCTCCCGGCGCGGATAAAGAGAGTAATTGGCTGCCTGCGCCAGCGGGGCCGTTCCGCCCTGTGATGCGCATGTACATTCCCAAAGAGCCAATCTTGAACGGCAGCTACTGGCCTCCTCCCATTCAGAAACGTTAGCTTATGCCTGACAGAGATATAAAAAAGCGAACCGTCTTGGCTCGCTTTTTTGTTGGATATTAGGCAGCGAGTTATGTCAACTGACCCGTTTGATCAGGGTCAGGTAGCCCGTTTGGTTTGTGTCCTTATCACCCATGATCTGCTGTAGACCAACTCCTACAATGGCTAGATGCACCGAACAACGATGCATTTCTCTAAGCTTGGAAAGGAGTTTGAAAATGCGACGTATATTATTGCTGGTCGCATTATTGTTGGCAGGTAGTCTTCTGGCGCTGCCAATTTTCGCACAGGAAACAACGCCGGAGACTACGCCGGACTCAACTGTAGAGGTGACCGAAACTATGCCCACGCCAGAGCCAACAGCAGATAACAGCGGTTCTATAGACATAACCGAAGCGACTGCTGAACCGGGCGGCCCGATTGTTCCAGAGATCGTGCGCTTCCGCGTTGCTTACTTTGTGCCGGATGGCCCGCCGATTGACACCTACGTAGATGGCGAATTGAGCGATATTCAGTTGCTTACATATCCCGCAATGACCGGTTGGGTTGAGTTCCCGGCGGAGAGTTTGTCACTCTCTTTTGTGCCGCAAGGTGGTGATATGAATGCTCCGTTGATTGGCCCGATCACCTTAGCTGGCGATAACGCCTTTAAGACGATTGCGCTGGTGGGTTCGGCGGCGAACCACACTGCAAACGCCATCTCATTTAACGAAAACCTGTCAAACCTCACCGATGGCTGCGCGCGTACCACCATTCTGCATGCTGTAGAAGGTGGCCCGGCAGTGGATGTAGCCTTGAGCGATGGCACGCTGCTGGCTGCAAACCTCGACTTTGCCGGTACGGGTGGTTCAGGCGATCTCATCAGTGATGTGGTGACAGCATGCAGCGATGTGACCGGCAGCTTCTATAATCTTGGCTGTGCAGCTTATTCGGTGGCTATGATGGCAGAGGCTCAACCGGAGGCCACGGCTGAAAACATGGATGCCACGCAAGAAGCAGCTATGCCTGCAACTGGCATGTCAACAACTGCCCCGATTGGTGATTGTGCAACCCAGTTTGATCTGCCTGAAGGCAACTACTCTTTGCAGGTGAATAGCGCCGGTACAATGGACGCGCTGTTGACCCTGAATGATGTTGGGCTGGCACCGAATAGCTTCAACCTTATCGCCGTGATCGGCGGTGCCGATAACCCCGGTGTATTTGCCTACACCCTGACCAACGACGATGTGGGCGGTGTTCTTGCTAATCAGGAGGCAGCCGACGAAGCCGCCGGGATGGCAGAGATGACTCCTGAAGCGACTGTCGAAGCCAACGGCTAATTCCCAATTCTGATCCATGTCTGAAAAGGTGTGCACATCAAGGGCACACCTTTTTGTTTCCCTAAGGCTGACGATCAACCCGTTGATTTGAAGAAACATATAGCTGCGGGTTGGCGCAGCAAGAGGCGCTGTCAGCGATGCCCGCAATTGGCATGTATTCAATGTTCATGGCACGATCTGAAACAGCAAAGTGTAGGTGGCGGCTGTTGCCTTGCCCGCAGGCGGTGCTAAAACGATCCTGACGGATGATTTCGCCCAGATACTGCCCGCGTTCTACATTTTGATCCAGCAGCGCCAGCCGAACATTTCGCGCTAGCGTGACATGCAAGTAAAAGGTAGATTGCCCGTCTGCGTGGAAAATTTGCAGCAGGCTTTGATAGCCATCGCTGCATAGTTCGCGCATCCGCCCCGATTCCGAGGCTAGAACTCCGTAACGCCCACCAATCAGCGGCTGAAAATCAACCGCGTTGCCCTGATGCCAGCCGTTGGTTGCCCACCAACTGTCGCCAGCGCGCCATGGAAACAGATACCCGCCTGCCGGCTCTGGCAGCGGTGAAATTGCATCGTAAAACCCCTGAGGTATTTCCGGAACGATCTGCTCAAATTCTGCGCTGCCTACCAGATAAGCTTGCCATTGACCGATTGCGATTTGCCGCGCAATCACTTCGATCACTAACGAATCAATCAGTTCAATACTCGCCCAGCTACTTTCAACAACCTGTGTAGGCACCAGCGTAATCTTTGCCCAGCCTGCGCGGTCACGGTACGCGGAAACCGTGTAGAAAAATTCACCGCGCGGCAGCAGGTCTCGATGGGCGCTCAACACCTCACTGACCGGCTCGCGCAATTCCAACTGGATTGGAAAGATGCCTTCGAACTGAATGGTGAGCGGCGGGTAAGGGGTGATATCTGTTTGCAGCGCGTAGGCCGCGGTTGCAAACAGCATTGCAATCAGCAAAAGGCTGAGGGGAATAGTTAAACGGCATTTGCGTAACATATTGCAACTATAGGGGTTGAATCCGTGTAAGCAAAATCTTTTAGGGAAAACCACCGAATAGCAAACTGCATAACGGCGTGAATATATTGCCGTTATAATGCTGCCTCTTTTTGTGTTCCCCTTTGTATTAGCAGCGCAGTTTTGCGCTTTCTGGAGATTGTGATCAGCGTGACGACCAATGTACTGCCCTCTCAGCAGCAAGCTACACCTAAACCAGGATGGCAGCAGTCCGTTAAAAAGTTTCATACGTCCGATATGCGGCGCAGCTTATGGCAAATGCTGAACAGCATTGCGCCCTATTTCATCCTTTCCTATCTGGCTTATCGCAGCCTTCAAGTGTCTTATGTGCTTACGCTGGTATTGTGCTTCTTTGCGGCGCTGTTTGTGGTGCGTATCTTCATTATCTTCCACGATTGCGGTCATGGTTCATTCTTCAAATCGCGTAAAGCCAACGATTTTGTCGGCGTGATCACCGGCATTATTACCTTTACACCGTATTTTGCGTGGCGGCACAGCCACGCGGTACACCATGCCACAGCCGGCGATCTGGATCATCGAGGCATTGGTGATGTGTGGACGCTGACCTACGCTGAATACCAGCAAATGCCGCGTTGGAAGCGGATTGCCTATCGTATGTACCGCAACCCGTTCGTTATTTTTGTCGTTGGCCCCACACTAGAATTTGTCATTTTCAACCGCTTACCCGGTGCCAATAACTCGGACAAAGCACGCGAAAAACGCAGCGTGATGTGGACGAATCTGGCGCTGCTGGGCATCGTTCTGTTCTTTACCTTCACCATTGGCTTCAAGAATTATGTGCTGGTGCAGCTTCCGATTATCGCCATCGCTTCATCTGTTGGGGTGTGGCTGTTTTACGTGCAGCATCAGTATGAGAACGTGTACTGGGAACGCCATGAAAACTGGGACTTCGCCAGTGCCGCGCTTTATGGCAGCTCTTTCTATAAGCTGCCGAAAGTGATGCAGTGGTTCACCGGCAACATCGGCTTTCACCACATTCACCACCTCAGCCCGAAAATTCCAAATTACAAGCTAGAAGACTGCCATAACGATAACCCGATCTTTACCGGGGTCGAGCCGCTGACCCTGCGTACCAGCCTGAAATCTATTCGCGTGCGTCTTTATGACGAAGACCGGCATAAGATGATCGGTTATCACAAAGCGGCACACGATGCTGCTGAAGCGGCGATGGCAGAAGAAGCGGGATAATTTCTAGCGAAATTAAAGCAGTTGCGGCCATCCCTTAGTAACGCGAAAATAAAGGCGCGTTTTCGAGAAGGTAAAATGACGTGACCTTGCTGATTCTTGATATTGGCAGTTCTTCAGTGCGCGCGCTGTTATTCGATGAGCGCGCGCATTTGATTCCTGAGGCTGTAATTCGCCGCGAAACTCCGTTTGAAACGCGCGAAGATGGCGCGGCTGAAGTAGACGCTGAGCGGCTTCGCAGGCTGGTCGAAGCCTGTATAGATGATGTGCTGGGGCATCCTGCGGCGGCTTCTATTTCAAAGGTTGGCATGACCACCTTCGTCGGTAATTTACTCGGCGCGGATGCCAACGGACATGCCCTAACCCCGATTTACACCTATGCCGATACGCGCAGCGCCGATGATGCCGCTGTGCTGGCAAATGAAGTAAATGTCGAAGAGGTATATCAGCGTACCGGATGCCTGATTCACAGCGCCTATCACCCTGCAAAGCTGCGCTGGCTGCGGCGCACACGACCTGAACTCTGGCACAAAGTGACATGCTGGGGTGATTTTGGGGCA
>CAZBPB010000006.1:11073-15221 GCA_964493565.1 uncultured Pleurocapsa sp.
CATTGGTTTGGCGATATTGTCCCATGCAGTTATTCGGCGGCGTCATGGAGTGGGCTGCTCAATCGGGAAACGCTGGCATGGGATAGCGAATGGCTTGAATTATTAGGGGTTCAGGTGGATCGGCTTCCGCCGCTTGCGGACTATGATGTAATGCAAAGGGGTTTGAGCGATGCCTACGCGCGGCGCTGGCCTATGCTGCGCGATGTGCCGTTTGCGCTGGCGGTTGGCGATGGCGCCGCCGCGAACGTGGGTTCAGGCGCAGTTCATCCGGATACTGCCGCGCTCACCGTTGGTACGACTGCCGCCTTACGCCGCGTATCGCTGGAAAATCTGCCTCTTGTGCCGCGCGGCCTGTGGAGCTACCGCATTGATTCCGCCCGTCACCTGATTGGCGGGGCGACCAATGAAGGCGGGAATATTTTTCGTTGGGTTCGCGAAACGCTGCAGCTTACAGATCGCGCTAGCCTTGAGGCGGAATTGTTGAAACGCGCGCCAGACAGCCATCATCTCACTTTTTTGCCACTGTTGGCTGGCGAGCGCAGCCCCGGCTGGCGGTTGGATGCAACCGGAACTATTCACGGATTACATCTGGCGACGGCGCCAATAGATATTGCTCAGGCCGCGTTAGAAAGTGTTGCTTTGCGGCTGGCAATGATCGCTTCACAATTCGAGTCGCCAGCCAAAACAATTGTTGCCAGCGGCGGTGCTTTGCAGCACTCTCAGGCGTGGGTGCAGATGATGGCAGATGCGCTGGCGCTGCCGATTACGCTGCTGGCGGAAGATGAGCTTACGGCGCGCGGCGCTGCCATCTTGTTATTGGCGGCAGCCGGGTATGCTCTGGCAGATTTTCCGCCGCGACACGCGAGCATTGTTCGCCCGCGTGAAGCCGGTATTGTGGCGTTAAAAGCTGCCCGCGAACGGCAAGCGGAATTGTATGCGCGGATGTATCTCTAGCCTTCTAGTCACCCATATGGCTGAAATTAAAACCAGATTCGGGTAGGGCGATCTTGAAAGTAATCGCTAAGAAGGGGTGTTTATGGATGCGTGGGGAGATTTCTTCAATCCACAGCAGGCGGTGGCAGCGACCCTACTCGGCCTTATTTTTGTTGGCCTATCGCTCAATCTAAAGCAAATTCTATAAGGAACGCTCACTGACGGATCGCGCCGCACAGGCGTTGATTCAGTTCATGGCCGTCTTGCTAATTTCAATGTGGCAGTTGGTTCCTGATCTGGATATTCCGGGTTTCGGGGTGCAGGCTCTGGAAATATCAACATTTACGTCAGCATTTATTCTCTTCCTGAATGTGTGCATGATACGCCGCAGCACAGCAGAGGGACGCAGGAATAACATCACCAATGTGTTCTTGAACTTGCCCCCGATGCTGCTTTATGCGATTGGCGGAATTAGCCTGTTAAGAGGCGATATTTCAGGCATGAACAGTATTGTGACTGCCTTCGCCTGGTCATACGTCAAGGCGATGATAGATGCCTGGGTACTGGTTGTGGAGATTAAGCGGTAAATAACATCACTTCAATGCCGCGATCCAGCGCATGTTGTGTACTTTCACTGCGTCCCATCCCCAAACACTGTTTTCACCGCGATTCGTGCCTTCGCCTTCGCGGGCATTCTTGTTGTCTTTGTCGTAGCTCCAGCCTTCGCCTGCCTGTAAGTTGACCACACCGTATGGGTCGTCAATCACCAGCCCGTTATCGGTCACATCCTGCATGCGCACGATATGCCCGCTAATACTCATCATCACCGCATAACCTTCGCGCAGCTTGGGTAAAACCGTTGCCATGTACCAGTCTTTGTCTTTTTTCAGGTCGTACCCCAGAAAATCAGCGGTCACGCCCAGTTCTTTAGCCACGCCGCCCCAGCCTTCAGAGGTAGTACGGGCTGGCAGCTTCTTTTCTACGCGAATATCCTCAAGCGCATCTTCATACTGCTTGGTCGGATCGGGATTTGGCACACCCAGATAGGAAAGCGCCATAGCCAGTGATGTCAGGTTGCACATCACGTCACCGATATTCTTACCGCCGGATGTAGATTGATTATCGCGCTGGCTGTGATACTCAACTTTGGCTTGCAGCGCCTGATACAGATCGCCGCGCGTCTTCTCGTCTGTAACCTCATTGATCAATTCCCGCGCGCGGCGTATTTCCTCAATGCTCAAGCGCTCTTTAAGCATCAATTGATCCAGTTCGCTTGGCTGTGGTTGTGCTGGTTCGCCGGTAGCAGGCTCTGCGGGGGTCGGCTGTGCGGGTTGGTTGCCGACCATATCGGTAATTTGATCCCACCACTGACCTGCGGTTTCGCCAATGCTGTCCCACATATCGCTCAACCCGCCAACTACATCGCTGATGATGCCGCCTTGTTCGGGTTGGGCCGGTGTTTCAGATTGCTCAGATTGTGCCCCGGCTGTGGTCGGTTGCGCTGCCACAGGAGCCTGTACCGCAGGCAGCAATCGGGCATAAGTATCCGTCCCGATCTTGCCATCTACGGACATGTTGTTCTGTGCCTGCCATGCGGCGACTGCGCGGGCAGTGTTTTCGCCTAATACGCCGTCGTCATTCACGCCAACAGCGCGCTGAAGCTGTTTGGCGACATCTTCGCTGTAATGTCGTGATTTATTGTATTTGACTGCGCGGGCGAGTTGATCTTCGCTTAACGTGCCGACGGCTTCAGTGCGTTGAAGGGTTGCATTGGCGGCATTATTTTGCTGCGTCATCAGCCGCTGTACAGCGCGGTTGCCGACCATGCGTTGCAATTTCAATACGCTGTGCGGCTGGATCGCTGACTGTGATCGCTGTAGTTGTGAATCAACGCGGTTGGTCTGAGTGAAAGTGGTCGAAGATTGGCTAGGCTGTTTGCCGCGATGATCACCTTGTGGGGAATTTGACCCTTTGGTGAACATAAACGGTGTATCCACTGAATATCGTTTTGTAGGTTACATTGTCATGCAAGTTTGTTTTTCGCGCAAATCGAATGCTTAAACTGTGCCTACCCGCTGCCCAAGCCATCTGCCAACTGCTTCAACCTCGTGCTTGCCCTGCGCGACTTCCAGCACAAAGTTGGAATCTCGCGCTGGATCATATTCCCAGCGGTAGCCGTGACGTTCCAGTGAAAGTTGTGCTGCGCGAACCGCTGTGCGTTTGTTGCCATCTGCAAACAGGTGGTGGTATGCCAGCGAATGGAGTAACGAGGCTGCTTTGTCTACCGGCGTCGGGAACTGCGGCTCGCCATACAGCACGATATATGGACGGCGCACAGCAGAGTTTAGCAGGTGAATATCGCGAATATAGCCTTCACCATCTGTCACCTCGTTATTGATATCAATCAGGTCATAGGCCGTGATCGGCGCGGGATCATTGACGTTGAAGCTCATCCAGCAGCCATTTCTGCTCCATCAAAATACGGTTGATGGCGGCAACATCACGTGTTTCATCCGGCTCAGGTGAGTGCGGGCAAATTTCCAGCGGAAACCACGCCGCTAGCGCTGGTACGTCCAGCCGGTTTTCAACGACGGCGATAAATGTATCTAACGCCTGTACCTGATCCCATGCCACACGCTGACCATTGACCTCGAACATAAATACTGTTGCGACTGCTGCCGTGCGCTTGTTACCGTCAGTGAACGGGTGGTTACGCGCCAGCGAATGCAGCAGCGCCGCGGTCTTTTCGCGTAAAGTGGAATAGGCATCTTCGCCAAAGGCGCTGGCGGTAGGGCGGTATACTGCGGCTTCCAGCAGATCGATATCGCGCACCTTCTGCTTGCCGGTCATGATCTTATCGTTATCCAGCACCGCGCCGTTGATGTAGATCAGTTCAGAGAGCGTTAGATAGCGCACGAACGCAAACCCTCAGCCTTGAAAATGGAATAGCAGCAAGATATCTCGCGCCAACGCGTGATTGAAGGTTATTTTTCCCTGAGGAGCAAGGGTGAGGAGATTTAAGGCTCAATCAATGTACCCCAGCACCCGCAGATGCTCTAACACCTTTTCATCCTGCTCGGCAGTTTCGCCATCTTCGGCATCCAGCGCTAAAAGTCCGGCTGCGCGCTGCAATTCGGAAGCCCGCGCAGGCTCTGTCTTGATCAGGTTGCGCGTCTCGGCAGGATCGAGCGCGACGTTATACAGGGAAACTGGTT
>CAZBPB010000006.1:15292-24452 GCA_964493565.1 uncultured Pleurocapsa sp.
CGGCAAAGGCTTCAGAGGTGATCGGCTGCTCATCGGGCTGGCTTGCCAGCGAATAGGCAGCAAATGGCGCTTCATCATCGCCCTGTTCCGCGTCCGCTAGATCGAGAATAGTCTGGTAAAGCCAGCGCGTAGAGATATTCTTATCGTTATCCACGCCCTGCCCGAAGCGTTCACCAGCAATCGCCAGCGGTACATGGGTTAGTTCCTGATGCACGCCGAAGCCATGCCCGAACAGATCGTGATCGCCGTGCGATTCGCCGTGATCCGCCGCCACAATCACCGTGGTATTTTCCATTGCGTTGGTGGCTTTCAAATGCGCCAGCAAGCGCCCCAGTTCCTGATCCTGCGCGAAAATTTCCGCATCGTAAAAGTCTAGCAGCGCCTGCTGCTGCCAGTCGGTCAGCGGCGGTTCTGGCGGGCTTTCCCACGCGGCGGCATCGGCATTAAAGCGGCGTACAAATTCAAAAGCCTGTTTGTCGCGGCGCAGTTCTGGCGCAATATGATCCAGCGCGTTTTGCGGCGGCACATAAGGGGTGTGCGCGCCCATCAGGTTCAGAAATGCAAATACCGGTTTTTCCGCACCGCCAGTTTGATAAGCACCCCAGTATTCGATGAAGTCGCTAATCGAATTGGCAGTGTGTCCCTTGAAATTGATGTAGCGCGTCCACATCGGCACGATAGCCGGGTTCAATGCCAGCCGGAACAGTGTATCTGACTGCGCGAATAAGTTGCCGAGTTTGCGAGCGGTGGGACGAAAACGACGCGAAAATTCGCGCCGCAGCCACGGTTTGCGCGCGTCGTTCGGACGCTGTGGAACGGCGCTGGCATAGTTATAGAACTCGTCAAAGCCACGTTGTAAGCCGTGATTGACCACACCGACCAGCGGATTATTACAAAAAGACAGGGTGTGATAGCCTGCCGTTTGCAGCCGTTCTGCCAGCGTGGGTACATTTGCGCTTAAGCGGCTGTTCGACTGTGTAACGTGATGCTCGGAAGGCATCAGGCCGGTGAAGAGCGAGCCATGCGCCGGTATTGTCCATTGGGCGGGGGCAACCGCGCGGGTATAGCGCGTGCCTTCCTTTGCCAGCGCATCAAAGGCGGGTGAGGTTTCGCGATCATGACCATATGCCGAAAGCCGGTCACGGCGCATGGTATCGAGAATGATCAGGATAACATTCGGTTTCATGGAAATTGCAGATCGATTCGCATGTGCGACCAAGAATGCGCGAATCCTAGCACAGTCTTATAGATGATGACATGAGCAGGTTGAGAGAGTAGGCTAATCAGCACTTACATAGGCATTGTTCCCCTCTCCTCAGATTGCTGTGGAGAGGGGATTGAGGGGTGAGGATGGAACTAAAAATTACACGGCGATTCCAGCCTTTCGCCGCTTACGGGTACGCTATCACTAAAGCTAACGCCATCTTCACGCATCGCAGCAACGGTATTCACAACGTCATCGGGTGAAAGCCGCGTACCCTGCGTATGGAACACCCAGTCAATCTGTTCCACATAGGCGCGTTCTCGCCCTTGCGCACTTAACCCGCCGTTGATGAACCACAGGTTGAAGTTAATGGACATTGGCACTTCGGGGAAGTATTCGCTGTCATGCTCGCCTAATAGTTCATCGTCAAGATAGTAGGTGATCCTGTCTTCCACCACCTGCATGGTTAGCAAATGCCAGCTGTCTGCCAGCGAACCCTGCCGTATAGAAGATGTATTTATAGCCAGCCAGTTCGGGTCAGGGCGAAAGGTTTCCCAACTGGTCACGAACAGCGTATTGCGTGGCGCGCCCCAGCCGCCGTTGGGCAAATATTCAAAATCTAGTTCGCTGTAATCGGGGTCAAGCTCAACAGCAAGCGGGCTGATCACATAAAACGTTTGCACAATTTCGTCGCCGTCCAGCCCCGATCCCGGCGCATCGCTGAAGCGTATAAGCGCCGCGTAGGTGCCTTCCAGAAACTTGCGCTGTTGGCAGAATTGAGTTTGCGTAGTGTGATCGTCGCGTCCGTCAGTGGTAGACACCATCTGCATCAGGCGGTTGCCTTCGCTCTCAGGATCATCCACCACCGAAACGCCATCAGGATTCCAGAATGCGCCCGGTACGCCCGGCCAGCCTGCTTCGGTACGCACGATCCAGCCGTTTTGCGTAAAAGCCGGATCGTCTGTGCCGGTATATGTGAAATCATCAAAGAATATGCCGGATGGCGCGTCGCTCTCTGGTGTGGCTTCCTGCGCCGTCACTGCGCCGCTGATCAGCAATGCAGCAATAAAAAGTAAACTCATCTTACGCATTTCATGTCCTCAAAAGCCGCGAAACACCATGATTGTCCGCATAAATGCACAGCAATTCAACCATGGGGTATAGTTCAGGCACGCCGTTATCTATACAGGTGGCCTATGCAGCCTTTGCATGTTGCCCTGATTCAACTTGCCTATAGCGGTAGTCGCGAAACTATGATGGCGCAGTACCGCGATCTGGTGGCTGAAGCCGCCCTACGTGGGGCAACGCTTATTTGCCTGCCTGAATTTTCGCTCACGCCCTATTTCCCCTCATCTACCGATCCCGCCGGCTTTGCGTGGGCGGAACCGCTGCATGGGGGTATCGCCGATCAATTTTTCGGCGGCTTAGCTGCGCAGTACAACGTCAGCATCATTTCTAGCATTTTTGAGCGAGATGGGGATCGCAGCTACGATACCGCTGTCGTTCACGGATGCGATGGGAAGATGATAGGCTTTACTCGCAAAGTGCATTTACCCTTCGGTGAAGGCTACAACGAAACCCACTTCTTCGAGGCGGGAACGGATTACCCGGTTCACGAACTTGAGGCGGTGAAAGTGGCGGCACCCACCTGCTATGATCAGTGGTTTCCGGAAATGGCACGTATTTCCGCAATGAATGGCGCCGAGTTTATCTATTATCCCACTGCCATCGGCAGCGAGCCGACAGATCCTGCTATAGACACCGCCGAAATGTGGCAAACTGTGATGCGCGGTCACGCTATTGCCAACGGCGTGTTCATCGCCGCCGCCAATCGTGTGGGAGTAGAACCGCCGGTCACATTTTACGGCAGCAGCTTCATTTGCGATCCCACCGGCAAGCTGCTAGCGCTGGCGGGGCGGGACACCACCGAAGTGATTGATACCGTGTTTCAGCCGCAAACACTTGAACGCTGGCGCGGCTTGTTTCCACTGCTCAAACAGCGCGTTCCGGCGCACTATACCCGTCTGCTAGATACCTATGAGGGAGAGCGATGACTGATTATCGCGCCTATGATGTGATCGTTATCGGGGGTGGCCCTGCAGGGGTGACGGCTGCCTTACGTGCCCGTGAATTAGGGGCGCGTACTGCGCTTATCGAGCGCGAATTGCTCGGCGGCACCTGCACCAATGATGGCTGCGTGCCTACCCGCGTGCTGGCAAAGGCTGCCCGGCTGTACCGTGATACCGAATTGTTTGACCTATACGGACTGGAAGCTGAAAAGCCGCAGGTCAATTTTGCCCGGCTGATGGAACGCGCCCAGCAAGTAGTGTATCAGGTGCAGGAAAAGAAGCAGTTGATCCATCACTTGCAATCGGTAGGTGCAGACGTATTCGAGAATGTCGGCCCCGCCAGCTTCGGCTCTGCCCATCAGATCGATCTGCCGGATGGTCGCACGTTAGTTGGTAAAAATACCCTGATCTGCGCCGGTGGTCACGCCCGTAAACTACCGGTTCCTGGCGGCGAACTGGCATTAACCCACAGCGACATCTGGCGGCTGCAAAAACTCCCGAAAACCATCGCTATCGTCGGCGGCAGTGCCACCGGCTTGCAATTAGCAACGGTGTTTCAAACGTTTGGCGCGCAGGTGACCGTGATCGAAATGGCAGATCGCTTGCTGCCGCCTGAAGATACGCTTATTTCTAGTGAAATCGAACGCGCCTTTCGCGAACAAGGTATACAGGTGCTAACCGGCGCGGCGGTGCAGTCGGTTGCGCCGTCGGGCGAAGATTACCGGCTGGTTTACACCAGTCAAGGGGCCGAACAACAGGCAGACTTTGAAACTGTAATTTCAGCCGTCGGATGGCAGGGCAATCTGGAGTCGTTGAATCTGGCGGCAGCGGGCATTGAGACGCGCGGCGCCTATATTGAAGTTAACCCGTATCTGCAAACTTCCGTCGCGAACGTTTATGCCGCAGGCGATATCACCGGCAAAATAATGCTGGTGCAAACCGCCAGCCAGCAGGCGCGCTGTGCAATCGAGAATATGCTGACCGGTACCCGCCGCGAATATGAAGAGCAGTTTGTCGCACATGGCGGTTTTACTGACCCCGATTATGCGTCGGTCGGGTTGACGGAAGCCAGAGCGCGTGACCAATTGGGCGAAGAAAACGTTGTTATAGCGATTGTGCCTTTCAATGAGATTGATCGCGCGGTGATTGACGGTCGTGCCGAAGGTTTTTGTAAGCTGGTAGTGAGCCGCGAAAACCATGAAATTATCGGTGTGCATGTGGTTGGCGAACAGGCGATTGAACTGGTCAACGTGGTAGCGGCGGGCATGATTGACGGGTTGAAGGTGGACAGCTTCGCCGATGCAGATTTTGCTTATCCTTCGTTTAGCTCGGTGATTGCATTGGCGGCGCGGCAAATTTCGCGTGAGCTTCGATTGCTGCCGATCATCTCGCGCTGGCACGAGCTTGGCAATATGCGACTGGCAGAGTGGGAATCAGGGGCAACATGAGTATCAGCTACCGGCAGTTTCAATGGGCCGATATACCGGCCATTGTTGAAGCATGGAATCTGGCAGGAATAGTAGATGGTGATGAGAACACCTCTACTGCTGAAGATATGGAGTTGCACTGGCGTAGCGACGGTGTAGATCCTGAAACCAGTGCTTTTGTTGCTGTCAACGACGGCAACGCCATTGCCTATGCCCGCACCCGCCCGATTACTGACCTGATGCTTCACCGGGCGCGGGGAACAGGACGTGTACATCCGGATTTTCGACGGCAGGGTATCGGAACCCGGCTGCTTGAACTCGCAGACGCACAGTTTGTTGAGCGCTCGCAGTCGCTGGTGGATCCGGCTAAGCCGTTAAGCGTACAGCGCCTCGCTATGCGCACTAATCCCGGCGATATTGCGCTTATGGAGGCCACCGGACATACGCATTTACGCAGTTTCTTTCAGATGGAAAAAGATCTGACCAGTTCGGATGCGCTTTCGCCACAGGAATTGCGGGAAGGTCTTGAACTACGTCCGTTTGAGATTGAGCGTGATGCCTTTGCGGTATACGAGGCACAGGGTGAGGCCTTTCGCGATCACTTCAATTCATTTGGCGATGAATCTTTTGAAAGCTGGCGCAAAGACATGGTTGAATATCCGCGCTTTGACCCTGCGCTGTGGCTATTGCTATGGGATGGGGATCAACTGGCAGCGGCCTCGCTGAATGATATTCCCTCGCGTCATAACTTTCAGGTTGGTTATGTTGATTCGCTGTTCGTGCGCCGTCCGTGGCGTAAGCGCGGTCTGGCGACGGCGCTGCTACATGAAAGTTTCGCTTTATTTGTCGCGCGGGGGCTGCACAAAGCGGCACTCGGTGTGGATGCGCAAAATCGCAGCGGTGCGCTCAAAATTTACGAGAATGTCGGTTTGCAAATCACATTAGAAAGTATGCTGTTCATTCGCTATCTGCGCGGCATCCCTGAAGATGATCCCTTCACCTAGACGAAAAAGCGCTGGATGACGAAATGATGGGCTGAATTGCGCCGTAAAGGCTCGCCGCAAGAATTACAGCGCTCCGCCATCCACATCAATGGCTTGCCCGGTGATAAAACGGGCGGCATCTGAGCATAAAAATAGTACCACCTGAGCCACTTCTTCATCTGTGCCATACCGCGCCAGCATATTCTGTGGCTGCACGTCATTCCTTGCATAGCTAGCTTCAAGACTGCCGGGGCAAACCGCGTTCACGCGGATATTGTGCGGGGCAAGCTCGCGCGCGCTCTGCTGCGTAAGGCCGATCACGCCTGCTTTACTGGCGACATAAGAAACGCCGCTGGGGAGGGTGCGTCCATGCCCTGCGCTTGAAGCAATGTTCACAATGGATCCGCCACCCTCATCAGCCATCACCCGCCCCATGAACTGGGTGCAGAAGAAGGTGCCGGTCAGGTTCACATCTAGAATCCGCCGCCAGTCCCACTCATCCAGTCCGTTCATCGCGCCATCACGGAACACGCTGGCGGCGTTGACGAGGATCGAGATGCGCCCAAAGGCATCGCGGGCATTTTCGATCATAGCGGCGGCTTGAAAGCGATTGGAAATATCACCCTGCCATGCTATTGCCCTGCCACCTGCTGCCTGTATTTCTTCGGCAGTGCTGTCAGCCCCGTCCGGGTTGAGATCGTTGACACAAACTGCCGCGCCAGATCGTGCCAGCATAAGGGCACAAGCGCGACCAATTTCGGTGGCGCCGCCGGTAACGATGGCAGCGTGATTGCTTAAATCAACGTGGAATTTCGCTGTAAGCTCTGAAGCCAAGTTGCAATTTCCTTGCGTGCACGCGGGTGCATGTCCCCGCTGACCATCATCAACATGCTGTCAGCATCAGGGGCAACGAACGCATCTGCGCCATGTGAATATGTTTTCCGGTGTGCCAGTGCTGGCAAGGCTGTGTATTCGGGTGTAGCGTTCCAATCACCCGATCCGGAAACCAGTAGGACGCGGGTATCCATTGCTAGTATCTGGCGTGAATTAAGTTGATTGGAGACTAACAGCACACCTGCAGGCCGCTGTACCCGCGCGAACAGGCCAAAACTGTTGCCTAGCAGTGCTGTACCCGCGCCAAACGCCAGAATGACGGCATGTTGCCGACGAACGACCGCTTGTTCAAGTGCGATTTCATAAGCATTCACGGCATCTTGTATGGTGCTTCCCCGCGCACTACCACCGCTGCGACCGCTGCCGCGCTTATCCCAACGGAACACCGCGTAATTGCATTCCAGCGCCAAATCCGTGAAGGAAGTGTATCCTTCGCGGCTTGGCGCAGCCGCATGGTGAATCACAAAAAGGAGCGGGTAAGTTCGCCGGGTTTTGTGATCAGGCGCATCAATCTGACCGGATAGCCCAACTTGATCACCGGCAAAAATGATTTCGTGTGAACGAATCGCTGTTGCAATTAGGTTTGATGCCATCAACTCCCTCTAAAAATAATAGTGAAGGAAGATCACCAAACAAGTTGCAATTTGTCGAAGAAGGGTCTTTTTAAGCGGAGCGCCATTATAGCGGCTCATTTAGGATTTGCACAAGGTTTGCTCAAATGAATAAGAACGGGAGAGTAAATCACTTGCTCTCCCGTAAAATATTCTACAGCTTTGCAGCGCAATTGAGCGCCTCTATCCCTGCGTTAGTATGCAGTTATAGCTATCCACACCAACCGTTTGACCCTGATTGCTGAGGGTTTGCGAAACCGTCAGATTTACGTTGCCACCCGCGTTAATCGTCACGCTGGTCTGACCGTTACTGGGGACATTATTGAACACAAAATACGGATAGAACGGCGATCCAGTGCAGGTCATAGTGTAGCGCCCGTTGGCGCCCAGTGGCACCGAATGTGTGAAGGTGCGTTCACCGGAACCAAAGCGATGGCTAAAAGTACCTGTGCCGCCGCTGCCGCCACCCGAAATGATCTGAGAGCCTTCGGTGTTCGGTACGGATACGCAGTCGCCAATTTCGCTCACATCCGGTTCAGCCACCCAGTAACGATCTGCTTCTGTTGCCAGGAAGTTTTCGGGCTGAATACGCCACCATATCACACCATCTTCATCAGTGAATTGACCGGTAACGGGTACTTGTACATTTAGCCCCAGCGCGCCGCGTATCGTTCGATTGCGATCCGGCCCGACGTGAATATTGGCGGGCTGGTTGGCAGCTACGATCAGGCATTCGCCGCCGGTTTGTACCACCGGCCCGGTAGTGGGCGTCGGCTCCAGCGTCGGGGTGACTTGAGTATCTCCAGCAACTGTGATTGCTCCGCCGGATACAGTGCTGGACAGCAAAGTGGCACTTAAGTCTCCAAAAGAAGAACCAGCTTGCGCGGTAATGCTGCTGCTGCCCGGGGCAACGCCAGTAACCCCGAGTTGGAAGAGCAGCGAATCGGTCGGCGCGGCAGGAAACCCGACTGACAGTGCCGAATAACTAAACACGCCGCCCGCGTCAATTCCCCGGCTAAGCACCGCGCTTTCTCCAACAGTTAGACTTCCTAGCGCCGGGCCGGGGGTGATGCTATCTATACGAATAATCGCCGGGTCGAAGGTGAATCCCAACGCCACCACGCCACACTGCGGATCGCAGGTCAGGCGGGCGTCAACCGTCCCACTTTGCCCGGGTTGCAAGGTCAAATCCGAGAAGGTGAGGGTAGCTCCACCTCCCTGCGCAGCAGCAGGAAGCGTTACAGCCGCGAAGGCGAACAGCAATCCACAAAGGAGAATAAATCTGGGTAAACGATTCATCTTCGGTCACTTGGATTATTCAGCGAATTCGTTATGATTATAGGGTAGATTTGGTCAAATTCGCTACTTTTTCTTGAGGTAGCGCGGATTTTAACTTATGAAGCTATCTGGTAATTTCAATAATCAGGGTGGATTTTGGGTGCGCGCGCTGGGGATTCTGGCAGCGTGCGTGTTCACCCTGGTTACAATCTTCACCACCTTACCTGAAGCAGCCTCTGCGCAGGCTGTGGCGACGAAGACGAGCGCGCCCGCAACCTCAACGTTACGTCCAACGAACACGCTTACTCCGACGAACACGCTTGCGCCGCCCACCGCCACCAATACTCGCCCGCCAACCTCTACACTTCGGGGGAATGTCGGCGCAGCGGGAACCCCTAGCCCGACAAATACCCGCCGCCCACGTTCAGCCACGCCAACGGCAAATTTCCTGCCGCGCACAGCTACTTTTACGCCATCGCCTGTACCGCCGACGAATACGCCGTTGCCTGATACCGCGACCTTTACACCCGCACCGCCAACAAATACTCCTGCGCCGCCCACTGCGACGCTTACGCCAACGAACACTGTTGTTCCAGCGACGGCAACTACAGCGCCTACCAATACCACTGTCCCGACGAACACCCCTGTTCCGGCAACTGCGACGCTTGTGCCGACCAGTACGATTGCGCCGACG
>CAZBPB010000007.1:0-11542 GCA_964493565.1 uncultured Pleurocapsa sp.
GTAACTGTTCCCGGTGGTGAAGCGCCGGAAGCGCTTGCTTCCGCCATCTCTGTACCTCAGCCTATCACGGGTGATGAAATTATCGGCTATTCAGGCGGAGGTAGGCCGATCTTTGCGCGGCGTTTTGGCAGCGGCGAACTTATCATCTTGCTGGTGGGCGGCACACACGGTGGTTGGGAAGCGAATACCGTTGAGCTGGTTGAGCAGTTGATGTCCCATTTTTCCGACAATCCACAGGACATTGATCCCTCAATCAGCCTGATTTTTATCCCCGTTTTGAACCCGGATGGGATGCCCTATGGGCGTACTGCCGCCGGACGTTTCAATATGAACGGTGTTGACCTGAACCGAAATTGGGGCTGTGACTGGTCAGAAGAAGCGTACTGGCGTGAACAGCGCGTCAATGCTGGCGATTCCCCCTTTAGCGAGCCGGAAACACAGGCATTAGCGCGTTATATCGAGCGATCACGTCCAACCGTTGTCCTGTTTTATCACAGCGCCGCGAATGGCGTGTATGCCGGTGACTGCAATCAGGGCTTTGCTGACAGCGACACCATGGCTGAAATCTACGGTGAGGCGGCAGGCTATCGTACCGGCGCGCCATTCACTGCTTATCCGGTACACGGCGCGGCATCCAACTGGGCAGATGGACTTAACATTGCATCGGCAGATGTTGAACTACAATCATGGCGCAGCCCCGAATTTGAGCGTAACTTACACGGCATTGAAGCGGTGATGGCGTGGGTTTTGACCCGATGAAATAAAATCATCTGGGACGAAAATTATCGGAACTTGTGAACTCGAGGTTAGCTGTACCCAGGCAGGATTTTGAGGGTAAGATAATGGATGGCGTACCGCTACCACAACGAAAATCAATAAGACTTTCTGGTTTTGATTATTCTGAAAGCCGCGCATATTTTGTCACAATATGCACTTTTCAGAGGCGCTTACTATTCGGTCATGTAAATGATGGGCACGTTCAACTAAGCGGCATCGGTCAAATTGCGAAAGGTGAATGGGAGCAGCTACCGGTGCATTTAGCCTACATTGAACTTGATCTTTTTGTGGTAATGCCCAACCATTTACACGCAATCTTTATTATCAAATCCACACCTGCTAACGATGTAGGGACGCGCCTGGGCGCGTCCGTCAATTGTCCAACACCACTGACATTAGGAAAGATTATTAACCTCTATAAAGGGGGCGTTACCCGAAAAGTGAAGGCGTTGATAGGGACAAATGCACCTCGCATATGGCAAGGGCGATTCCATGATCGCATTATCCGTAACAATGACGAAATTCAACGGATTCGGACATACATCGAATTCAATCCTGCGAAATGGGCGGAAGATGATTACTTTAATGTGTAGTCTAATGGACGCGCCCAGGCGCGTCCCTACAGAAGGCGGGTTATACAAAAGACATGCTCCCTGATCGCGAATCCCGGCGCGCTGCCGCCTATGAAAATGCCCCGCTAGAAGACCTGCTCACCGTTGTGCTGCGCCAATGGAAACGCCCTTTAGCCGCGCACCACTTACAGATCACCGATGCCGAAGCCGCAGAGATGGCCGCGGCTATCGTGCGCCATGAGCCTGATCCCCGCCTGTCGGCCTTATCTACGGCCTTGCAAGCGCTGGCAGCCGAAAGCGAAGCCCTGCTTGCAGGCTGGAATTTGACGTTCGCGCAGTCGCTGGATGCCGAGATGAGCGCCGTTCCCGGTTGGGAAAGCACCGCCGAATTTCTGGAAGTTGCTGAGCAGAAAACCAATGCCGAGCTGCGGATCAGCACCGGCGCGGCGCTGCTGGTGGCGATGGGTGAAAAGTCTTATGCGCCCTTTCTCGCGGCGTTGGTAGAGCGCGACGTGATCGATCTTGACAGCGCAATTGCCAGGCGTGTGCTGCTGTTCGCCAGCGGCGTAGATGCCAGCGATCCAGATTGGCTGAAGGTTGCAGAACAGTGGTATACTCGATAGACCGTTTGTTCTAAATCTAAGACGAAAACTTCATGGCTAAAACCCGTACTATCTACGTCTGCTCCAACTGTGGGCGGCAAACCCCGCGTTATATGGGGCGCTGCCCTGCCTGCGGCGAATTTAACACGATGGTTGAGGAAGTGCAGGAAACGGCCAAACCCTCATCCAGCGGCGGCGCCCGCTCGCGCCCGTTGGGGCTGCCCGCCATGCAGCCACAGCCGTTGGACAGCATCACCATGGAAGATGCGCCGCGCGTCTTAGTGCCGCTGAATGAAGTCAACCGCGTATTGGGCGGCGGGGTAGTTCCGGGCAGCATCGCGCTGATCGGCGGCGATCCCGGCATCGGCAAAAGCACGCTGGTGATTCAGGTTAGCGCGGCGCTCGCCAATACCGCCGGGCGGGTGCTGTATGTCAGCGGTGAAGAAAGCGCCCGCCAGATCAAAATGCGCGCGGATCGCATGGGGCTATCGGCATCCGATCTGTACCTGATCACGGAAACTAACCTCGAATCGATCATGGAGCATGTGCGGCGCTACGAGCCGATGATGCTGGTGATCGACTCGATCCAGACCGTGTACACCGAAGAAAGCGAGTCTTCACCCGGCAGCGTTTCGCAGGTGCGCGAGTGCGCCTCGCGCCTGCAAAGCCTCGCCAAAGCCAGCGGCACGATGGTCTTTCTCATCGGCCATGTGACCAAAGAAGGCGCAATTGCCGGGCCGCGTGTGCTGGAACACATCGTAGATACCGTGCTTTATCTCGAAGGCGACCCATTCCAGACCTATCGCATCTTGCGCGGCGTGAAAAATCGCTTCGGCGCTACCAGCGAAATCGGCGTATTCGAGATGACCGGCGAAGGCATGCTTGAAGTGCCGAATCCCAGCGAAGCCTTTTTAGCCGAGCGTGTCGCCAACGCGCCCGGCACGGCCATCGCCATCACCATGGAAGGCACCCGCCCACTGTTGGTAGAGATACAGGCGCTCACCAGCCCAACCAGTTTCGGCAACCCCCGCCGCACGCCCAACGGCATGGATATCAACCGCCTGCTGTTGATCAGCGCCGTCTTAACCAAGCGTTTCGGCCTCAAGCTGCACGAGCAGGACATTTTCATGAATGTGATCGGCGGCCTGAAGGTTGATGAACCAGCGGCAGATTTAGCGGCGGCGATGGCGCTGGCAAGCAGTTATTACGACAAGCCGCTGCCCGTAGATATGGCCTTTGTGGGCGAAATTGGCTTAAGCGGCGAACTGCGCGCGGCGGGGCAGTTGGTGGCGCGTTTGCGTGAGGCTGAAAAGATGGGTTTCAAAAGGGTGGTCGTCCCCAAACTGCGCCGTCGCATCCCCGATCTTCCGCCAGATGTCAAACTGGTAGAAGCCCGCAATTTAGGCGAAGCGCTGGCGCAAACCATGCCGAAGGATTAACAGCAGTTCCCCTCAAAAAGTGCAAATAGTAACGAAATAAATTCCTTCCGCCGTATAATCATATGTTTTCCGGCGTGGAGACTTTCGTTGTGCGGGTATTCGTTCACGCATTATTATCTCAATTCACAAGCCGCCCCGTAGGGACGCCGCATGCGGCGTCCGCGGTTTTCATTTTAACGGTCTCATGCTCATCAATTGAAAAATGCTGTGTGTTCAAAGCAGCATCTGGCATTTCCCTGTCCGTTATAATCTCACCATGCGCCGAATAACCCCCTACCTGATCGCCTTCAGCGTTTATCTCGCCGTGGCGATTCTGATCACCTACCCGCTGATCGCCGAACTCAATACCCGGCTGATCGGGCATCCCTTTGGCGATACCTACGAATACGTCCGCCATATCTGGGCGATCCATAACGGCCTGCGCGCGGGCGATTTCAGCATCTTCTGGCATCAGCCGTTGCTGCTCTATCCCGACGGTCTCCCCTCATCGCTGCTGTTCAGCATTCCGCTGCAATCTTTCCCTCAATGGCTGCTGCTGTACATCATGCCGCTGCCGGTGGCCCACAACCTGACCGCGCTGGTGACGCTGGCGCTCAACGGGCTGGCGATGTTTGGGTTATGCCGGTGGCTGTTAAAAGTTTCCGCACCAACTGCCGAAATAAGCGGGCAGGGGATGCCGCCAGCAGCATATTATCTTCCCGCGCTGCTTTCCGGCCTCGTCTTCATGCTCGCACCCACCTTCATCGGGCAGTTGGGCATCGGGCATACCGGACTGCTGGCGCTTTATCCGGCGGTGTTTTACGTCTGGGCGCTGCTGCGCTTGAACAGGCCGTTTGCCAGCCGCCGCCGCTTGATCCTGCACATTTTGCTGGTCTCGCTGCTGTTCGCCGCCAGCCTGATGGGCAGTTTGCTGCTGCTGTTTTACCTGACGCTGCCAGTCACCCTGCTGGTCTTTGGCGTATGGCTGTGGCAGCGCCGCTGGCCTATGCTGAAATACGGGATCGCTGGTGTGCTGTTCGGCGGCCTGTTCGCCCTGCCGCTGCTGCTGCCGGCGCTTGCTGAAACCTTGAGCGCGCCGGCAGCCTTCCGCGAAGATGCGGCGGTACGCTTCAGCGCCGATCTGCTGGCGGCAGTTTCGCCCTCATTCTACAACCCGCTGTATGCCAGCATGGCCTACAACCGCGCTGTGCTAGGCGTTGATCCGTTTGAAGGCGCGGCGTATATCGGCATCCTTACGGCAATCCTCGCCCTCATCGGCGCGATACGTTTCAAACGCGCCCGCCCGTGGCTGCTGTTGGCGGGAATCGCATGGCTGCTGTCGCTTGGCCCACTGCTCAAAATTTTAGGCGCGCCTATCCCCTACAGCGCAGACGGCTACACCTCATATGTCAGCTTGCCCTACGCCTTCTTACAAGAACTGCCGATCATCGGCCTTGCCCGCACCCCCGCCCGTTTCAACTTTTCGGTGGCCTTCGCGCTGGCGATCATGGCGGGATACGGCCTGCTGACCTTATGGGTATGGCTGCGCCGCTGGTCGGAATGGGTTAAGGCGGGGGGCAGTATTCTGCTGATGGCGCTCATCATTGTAGATACGCTCTGGTTCGCCCCGCTGCCCACCATCCCCGCCCGCGTGCCGGAAGCGATCAGCGCCTTAGGCGAACGTGGTAATTTACGCGCAGTATTCGATCTGCCGTTTGATCACCTGCTGGTAGACAAAGACGGCATGTTCTTGCAAACGGGTCACGGCCTGCCGATGATCGCCGGGCATATTGCCCGTATCACCCCGCTCAATCCGGCCAAAGGCTACTTACTGCAAAACACGCTCGATCCCGCCTTGCTCGATGCCGCAGGCGCAGACGTGATCATCTTGCACAAAAATTGGGATGATGAGGCCGGATCGCTGGATGCACGCCTGCAGGAACAGTTTGGCGCGCCCTACTATGAAGATGATCAATTAGCCGTATTCTTAATGCCAGCCTACGCTGGCGATCCGCCCGCCTTGATCGTAGACAGCCAAGTTCAGGATACGCTCACCGACAGCGGCGAAATTTACGTCTATATGCCCACATCGGGCGGGGCGCTGCTCAGCGCCAGCCTCGCCAGCCAAACGCCGCGCACCATAACCGTATTGCGCGATGATGTCCCGCTGCAATCATTCGTCATTGATGGCGCTGCCGATATACAGGTCTGGATCGAGATGGCCGCTGGCTATCACACCATCGCGCTGCAAGTAGACCCCGCTTGCCCCGAACAACTGCCGCAGGGTGTGGTTTGCGCGGGCATGACCGTGAACAGCCTCTCACTGGAGCAGCCAGAATGACCCTCACCACACATCCCCCATCACACGGGACTTCTCGGCGTTCTCTCTCTCGCTATCTGCTCGCGTTCGCTTTCTATTTGATCGTCGCCGTGATCGTCACCTGGCCGCTGGTCGTGAACCTGAACAGCCAGCTTGCAGGGTGGACGTATGGCGACGCCTACGAGACCGCCCATCATATGTGGTGGTTCAAGACCGCGCTGGCACAGGGCGAATCGCCCTTTTTCGCCTCTAATCTCGCCTACCCCGACGGCATAGATGGCGTGACCCTGTGGTCAAATCCGCTGCATTTCTTCCCCGGCTGGCTGCTGGCGACGGTCATCCCCCTGCCGGCGGCCTATAACCTACAACTGCTGTTCACGCTGGCGCTCAACGGGCTGGCGATGTTCGCGCTCAGCCGCTGGCTGTTGCGCGGCGATACGCTCCAGATGATGGGTGATCAGCCAAAAAACACGCGTGATTTTCCGGCGCTGCTCTCCGGCCTCGTCTTTATGCTTGCGCCCACCATGCAGGGGCATCTTGGCGCGGGTCATGCCGGGCTGCTGGTACAGTGGCCGCTGCCGCTGGCGGCGTGGGCGCTGCTGCGCTTACGCACCCACACAAGCATCAAGGCCGTTTTGCTGGCGGGCGTTTGCGGCGCGCTGATTTCAGCCGGCCACCCCCTCATGACCATCTATTCGCTGGCGCCGCTGGCCGGAGTTTTACTGCTAAACCTACTCTTTACCCGTCAATTTCACGCGGCGCTGCGCGTGGCAGTTGCAGCAGTATTAGGCGCGGCGATTCACTTTCTCTATCTGCTGCCAACGCTGAAGTCTATCTTCGGCACCTCAACCTACGTAGATGAAGGCGGCTCAGTACGCTACAGCGCCGATCTACTGGCGCCGGTTACGCCGTCCTTTTTGCATCCCCTATTCGGCACATGGGAATACACCCACCGCGTGTTAGGCGTGAACATAGACGAAGGCGCGGCTTATCTAGGGATGGCCGCGCTGCTGCTGGCGATCATCGCGGTCTGGAAATTTCGGGCGGCGCGTGGGTGGGCGCTGCTGGCGATCATCGCCTTCATCCTCTCGCTTGGCCCGCTGCTCAAAGTGTTCGATCAGCCGGTCTCTTTCACCAGCGATGGCTTGCCCAGCTACGTCACTTTGCCCGGCGCGTTGTTAGGCGAACTGCCCGGATTGAGCGTCGCCCGCACGCCCGGACGTTTCAATTTTCTGCTGGCGCTGGCGATGGCCGCGCTGGCCGGTTACGGCGCGGCATGGCTCGCCAGCAAATGGCGGCGCATGGGTAGAATCGCCATCGCCGTCTTGATGCTGTTGGTCACCTTTGAGTATCAAACCTTCTGGCCGCTGCCAACGTCGCCCGGAACGCTGCCCGCAGCCATCACCGCGCTGGCCGAACGTGAGGACATCCGCGCAGTTTTCAACGTCCCCTGGAACAACCTTGAAGCGGCAAAATCGGCGCTCTATCTGCAAACGGGGCATCATCAGGCGCTGCTGGCGGGGCAGGTCACAAGGGCGACGCCGGTTGATCCGGCCAAGCTCACGATTCTTGAATCGACGCTCGATCCCGCCTTGCTCCATGAAGCGGGCGTTGACCTGCTGATCGTGCATCGCCGACAAGATGATGGCTCACTCTATGCCCGCGCGCTGGCAAACTTGGGCGATCCCGTTTTTGCCGATGCCGATTTTGCGCTGTTCAACGTGCCAGAAACCTCCAATGCGCCGCAGTTTCAAGCCGTCGAAATCCCCCTCAGCGCGGGGGATAGGGCGCTCTATCTGTATGCGCCGCACCCAATGCGTGTAGATGTGACGGGAATCGCCAGCGGAGTCGGGAATATTCGTCTTTCGCTCAACCGTCAGCCTGCCAACCTGTACACGGTGAACGGCGAAACCGAAATACAGGCGGCGCTGCCCTTGAGCGCAGGCTATCACACCGTGCGCCTTAGCGCCGAACCCGCCTGCCCGCAGCATTTGCCCCCTGCTGGCGCTTGCGCGGTAGAAATTCATCGCCTAGAGGCCGCCCCCGACGAAGCATCCTCATTGATGCCGGTCATGCTGGCCGCGCCGAATACGCTTGATCCTGCTATCCGTCTTGAAGCTGCGTTTATGCCCCAATCTGCTGAATCCGGCAGTGAACTGGTTATCCCGCTGTTCTGGTCATTTGTACAATCAGTAAATGAGGACGCCATCCGTTTTGTACATTTGCTGGACGACACGGGCGCATTGATCGCCCAGCAGGATATCCCCTTAGGCATCATTCCCGCCGGAGAAGTGCGCGCCGATACCGCCGTTCTGATGCTGCCGGAAGATCTGCCCGAAGGCGATTACCAGCTTTACGCCGGATGGTATCGCTACCCTGAAGTTTCGCCTTACTGCGTGCTGGCAGAAGAGCGGTGTGCCGGAAATGAACTGCAGATCGGGATGATACGAGTCGGGGAATAGAGTTTCACCAGAAGACAACTGCCGACCAGCCAGCCGCGTGGTACGAGATCAGCACTGACGAAATTTCTGCCGCTCTCGCTTATTACTATCCCAACCGTCCGATTTCAACTTGTAGATAGCGTAGTGCTTCGCGTTCTGCATCGGTTCGCCGGATCAAATCTGGCGGCGACAGCTCATCACGCAGGCGTTGATACAGCCGCGCCAATGCCAGCGTCGCCTCCCCGCAGGAGACAGCATCATAGGCAGGATGTGTGGCGATCACATCTGGTAAGTCGTCACCTGCAACCGGCTCGATCTGGCGCATGCCGCGCTGCCGCAAGCCGTGTTTCATCGCCAGCAGCGGGCCGATCACCATGCCCCGAATTGAGGTGAGCGCATCAATGGTTTCAAAAATCTCGCCGCGCCCCAAATGCGCCGCCGTATAGTGAATCCACACCCAGAAGCGATCTTCCATCCACTGCGCATCGCGCTGCGGGTAAAACGGCGCTTTGCTAGCGAAAGCGGCGGTCATTGCGCCGTCACGTTCCCACAAAATAGCAGGGTCTTCTACGCGCTCTGGCAAATCATCCAGCGAAACAAACTTCAGATCAACGTGCAGCAGCGGCGGGCCATACAGATTGATGATCAACCGTGGTTCGCCTACATGCTCGCCAGTAAAGCCAGAAAGCAGCGCGCCGATACCTTCAGCTATCGCCATACGGTCGCGCATGACTGATTCATAGGCTGCGGGATCAACAGCAATCACCAGATCGAGATCTGAATACTCGTCCATCGCGTCACGCAGCCACGAGCCGCCTACCGCCACCCCCAGAAGCCGCGCATCAGCTTGCAGCAGCGGCAGCGCTCGATCCAGAAATTTTTGATGGGTTAAGGGAACACGGGTCATTGCTCAGTATCCCTATGTGCGTGAACCTATGGAGTTAAACCACACCCTTGCTGCGCTGCGCTTAGCCTCCCCTCAGGCCGTACACGGAGAGGGGAATGAGGGGTGAGGTTGATCAAATTACGCTCTATGGGCTAATCAAACAGCACCGTCCCCCGCATTTCCATTGGCTGGCTGAACAGCCACAGGCCGGCCAACAGCATCAGCGTGAGCAGCAGCGCCCACACCACAAAACCCGCCAGCATCTGCCGCTTGTACAGGCGCAGCGCGATCTTCTGCGTCAGCCATAGGCTGGCGGCATAGCCGATGATCACCGCAAGCGTTTGCGCCGCGCCGATCAGTTCCAGATTGGGCGCGTCGCCCAGCGCCCAGTTCGGTTCACCGAATATCCCGATCCCGTGATTCAGCAGAAATTCCTGAAACACCGGCACAATCGTCCACAGGCCGGTTAAAAAGTGATAGCCGTAATGGGCGATCCAGAATCCCAGCCCGATAGGGATAAAGATTGGCGCAAAGCTGGTGAGCGCAGTTCGCAGCGTATCTCGTTTTCGCGTATGCGTTAGCACCCGCGCCAGCCCCGCCGCCGCAAACGTAGTCGCCAAGGGAATCACCCCCACGCCCACCATGAAGATCAGCAGCAGCGCCACGCCTTCAATCAGTTTGTCACTTAAACCAAGGGCGCTCAGGCCGAAGGCCGCCGCCAGCGACTGCATCAGATCGTAAACCGGCGGCACCATGCCAAAGGCATTGATCAGCCCCAGCCATGCCAGCCCGATCACCAGAAAGCTGGTGTCATAGCGGTTCTGCCACACTTTCGGGCGGCTCAATTCCGCGCCATAACCACGCCCGAACAGGCCGATGTTGTCATGGGGGCAGGCGCGGGCGCAGTCAAGGCACATCGTGCAGTCCATATTCGACTGAATTTGCGGGGCAAACAGCAGCGTGCCACAGCCCGGCGTCCCCCGCGAATTGTGTTCGTGTATTTTCACCGGCTCGCCGTTAATGCCGATCTCGTCAATCAAGATCACGGGCTGCGGGCTGTAACTGCCATTCACGCATTCTTTGCCGACGCATGAGGCGCAAACCGAACTATTCTTGACCTGTATTTGCAGCGGCGATACTGCCGAATAGGTGAAGTTGAACGACCCCAACGGGCATACATATTTGCAGAATGCCGACTCGGTGAAGGCCGCTTCCAGCACAAACGAAGCGGCGAAATAGGCGATGATCACCCACGCTGTGAGCGCCGGAGATGCCCACATATCCAGCCATTCATAGAGGAAAAACAGCGCAAACAGCGTTCCGATGGCGATCCATTTGTGACGTAAAACACGGGGAAACCGCCGCCCGCGAATGCTCAGGCGTTTTGCCAGCGTGCGCGGAATGGTGAACGGGCAGCCCATACAAAATAAATTACCGACCAGCAGCAGCGCCAGCACCGCAAACCCGCGAAAATGTACCCACGGGGTGATGGCAGCCAGATTGCGCGAGGCGATCTGGTTGCCGCTGAAACCGTCGTAAATCAGCAGCAGCGCCACCAGCAAAAGCGGGATTTGCAGCGCCAAACGCCCCCAGCGCCAGCGCAGCAGCCTTCCGATGCCGGGTAAGCGCAGCACATTAAAAGCCGGCGGCGGCTGATAGAGCGGCGGTTTTACCTTCACGGTCATCGGCTAATTCTCAACCTGTAGATTCACCTGCTGCGTGGCGCTTAGCCCGTTGGCGCTGGTCACATCAATCGTGATCACCCAGTCACCACCCATATTCAAATTCAGCGGCACGCGGTAAATGCCCGGCGCAGTTTCTTCGCCAATGCCGAAAATTGGAGTCATGCCGGGGTGGGTCATATCACCCCGCGCCTGCACCGACGCCCCTTGAACCACCAACCCAGCGCCATCGCGCACCGTCACTTCGAGCGCCGTTTCGCCCACAGGCAGCGCCCCGCTCACTCCTGAAACCTCGATAGATAAATAGGTATCACCCACAGCGTTTTCGCCCGGAAGCACAGTGATCGCCGGTGGGTTGGTCGCTTGTAAATCACTTTGGGTTGCCAGCTGGCAAGAGGCCAATACCAGCGTTAGCAGCACCCCTATTGTCACCTTAAACACGCGTTAAATATCCTGCTTTTGCTGCTGTCGTCAGGGTGAGACAATAGCGCGAAGGGATCATAAACGCCAACAGGTTTGAAAAGATCACGTTGTTTTCCGTATAATTACGTACTTTCACATTCGGCGTTGTAATCAAAGGAAAACGGCGCATGGCAATTGATCGTAACGGGCGTGTGCTTTCAGCCGCCATTCTTTTCTTGCTGGCAGTCCTGCTGGTCACCAACTATGCGGTGAACGGTGCTGAACCGCTGAATTATGCGCTGCCTTTTGGACTGGCGTTTTTAGGGCTGTTGATATTGTTTATGCAAACACCGAAGCGCCGCGCCGCTGCGAAGGCTAGCGAACAAAGCGCAGAAGCCGCGCCGCCAGTGCTTCGTGAATACCTGCCGCCTGCCGCTGCTGC
>CAZBPB010000007.1:11552-12708 GCA_964493565.1 uncultured Pleurocapsa sp.
AGCCCGAGCGTGCTCGCGCTGACGCGCCAGAACCTGCCGCTGCTGCGCCAGAAGCAGTGCCAGCCGAAGTAGTGCTTGAACTGCCTGCCGCGGCTGATGAAATTCCCGCAGCCTCCACGCCTGAAGCTGAGCCTGATATTGAGGCTGTCCCTTACGCCTTACTGCGTGATGATCTGGTGGTGATTGACGGTATCGGCCCGAAGATTGCCGGCGCGCTTTATGAGGCGGGGATCACCACTTACGGCAAACTGGCAGAAGAAACGCCAGAGTCTTTACACGCCATCTTAGCCGCAGCAGGGGTACGCGTGGTCGGCAAAGTAGAAGCGTCGCTGCCCACGTGGCCGCATCAAGCGCGATATGCTTCGCATGGCGATTTTCCCGGTCTCATACGCTATATCGCTGAACACAAGCGCTCTAGCGGCGAAGATTAGGCCTCAGCGCTTGCGCCGCATTTTTATCGTGCTACAGTAAAATAGGGTAGATAAGTAGCTTCCGCTACCCTATTTTCAATTGTTGGCTTTGACACTTCGATGCCCCACATCGCGCTCACACCACGCACACGCGCAACTGCCAACCTCGCTAGACCAGTAAACTCTGGCCTCCGAATTTCGACTGACGCAGTAGTTTGTTTCGATGCCTGTAGTTGAGAAGTGGCAGCAGTATGCAAACACACGATTCACCGCAAAAAACTGATCCAAAGAATGCGCGTTCCACATCAGCGTCGCTGCCTATGGATGGCTTCCAACACCTGCAAAGCATCTTAGGCAACCGCGCCACCGCCCGATTGATTCAGAGCAAACGCGCTGAACATACCCCGCGTGCGCCGCTCATCAACGCCATTCAACGTTTCGACAGCCCCGAACATGTCGATCTAGGCGATTCGGCGGCTGGTTCTGGCGCAGGCTTTATGATCATCAACGCCCATCGCCGCGACCTACCCAACTATGCCGATCCGGTGGCGTCATGGCCTGAAGCGTGGCAGCAGTTATACAACGACGGTAACACCCAGCAAAAGCGTATGCTCCAGCAGGGTCTTTCTTATGGCGAAATCATTGCACTTTCCGGCGATTTTTATGAGGACTGGAACCGCCTGAACAATGCTTCGCTGCGAGAGGTGTATACGCTTATCCCGCTGATTCGCGATGGCGCGACCACC
>CAZBPB010000007.1:12718-24268 GCA_964493565.1 uncultured Pleurocapsa sp.
TCCCATGCCAGTGCCGGTCATTCCAATATGGAGACGTGGCGGCAGATGCACATACAGGCGCTAACTGCGGCTGTCGCTGGCGGTGGTGATACCGCTTACGCCATGAATGCCGCCGCCGATCATTTCCTGACCGATGCCTTCTCCAGCGGTCATATGCGCGTGCAGCGCGATCAACTCATGACCAGCACCGCCGGTAACGTGCAATCGAAAATCTTGCACGATCTCGATAATCAGCATGGCGTAGATGTATCCAACCCGCGTGGCGATACGTGGACAGCTTACGGTGACGAAACCTTTGACCTGCCAACCACAGATCCACGCCATGCGATGGTGCAGCGTAACCGCGCGCTGGCAATTGAAGCAGTTCGCCTGTCCCGTCAGGATGTTACCGACGCAATTGCTCAGGGAACCCGTTATGTGATCCCATCTTCATTTGCGGCAGAGCAAATCGTACCCGTGCCGGTTGATCCATCGGCATCGCGCTGGGGAGCAGGCGATTATGCAGAAACTGCGGCTGAAGTGGCGGCTAACGAACTGCCGGGGATCGTCACTGGCGCGTTCACTGACGATGATGCCGTGCGCGAATGGGCGGCGAATACCGATGTCGCTACGATTGGTCGCCAGCCAACGGATGAATTGATCCGCATGATCAATGTGCTGATGGGCGGTTGGATCAGCGATGATGATATTGATGCGATGGAAAAAATCTGTCAGGGTGCGTCAGCAGGCGGTAAGATGGCAGCAATTCGTGCCGAGTTTGAACCACGCGCCACCGAGTTTACCAGCATCGGTCAGCGCACGCGCTTTCGCGTGATCTTGAGCCGGTATCCCTAACCCTGTGTTCTAAAACGAAAGGGGGAACGTTATTTAGCGTCCCCCCTGCAAATATCTACACACGCGCCTAATTCGGCACCGGCATTGAACCGTAAAGCATGCCCCAAACATCGGCGCGGTGTTTGAAAATCCAGTATTTGGCTTCAGAGCCGTCTACGCTGCTGAAAATGAGGCCTTCTGTGGGCAAATCATCCTTGCCCATTGCCCCGGCATTGAAGTCATCTTCATTATCATCAAAATATTCGAGTATATCCCCCTTCGGTGCAGGCACTTCGAGGGCACTTGTGGCTTTCATCACTTTCATCATGTAGTCAAACATTTCGCGACCGCCGGGTTCAATATCCCAGTTCACCATATCCAGATATCCCATCTGGATTAGGGGATGGTTCTGTTCGGTTGAAAGCATATCTTTCAGCACTTCTAATTGGCTGAGAATTTTGCCGACCATCGGGCCGATATAGAAGTTGTTGTATAGCGAGAAAAACGCCGATGCGCCCAGCAGCGTGCCGCCTGCGCTGGCGATGGTGGTGGCGTAAGAAACGCCCTTTGAGCCAATATCGCTCTTGGTTTTGTGTCCGCCAAGCAAATCTAGCGCGCCGCTCAGCAGTTGGAAGGCCGCCAGCGCCTTGTTCAGCTTGTCTGCCGCATCCAGAAATTTCACTACGCGCGAATTGCGGCTTTGCACCATGGTGTCTTCCCATGAAATCGGGATGTCATGCATGGCCTTTTGCGCCCGTAGAGTCGTTCCCAGAAATTTCACGTCCTTCATGGTGGTTGTGGCAGTTTCCAGCCAGTCTTTTGCGACTAGCGCGCTGTCAAGATAGAGGGCAAAGGTATTGGCAATATCCGAGAGCGTATCTTCGCTGCCCTTGCGGAAGGCGCTGCGCTGCAAGTCGCGCATTTTAGGTTCAAGCTGCTTGACGTTGTTGAGTATCTCCTGTATTTTGCGCTGCATATCGCGCATACGCCCGACGGCAATATCCTCAACTTGCTGGTCTGCCCGTTTCATTGCCGCGGTGTATTCATCGCCCCAGTCGGCCAGCGCCTCAATCTCAGAGTCCGGCATCATCGTGGCATCAGAGGCGTACAGCCGTTCCACCAGCCGATCTCCCTTTTCGATCACCGTCATCAAAACTTCAGGGGGTACCTCATTCTGATCCGCAAATTCGCTGTTCTGCTTTTCAAGCGCATCAATTCGCTTGTTATACCAGTTAATGCCCTCATCTACTGTGCCAACCAACTGACCGTCAATGAGTACCTGACTCCCCGGTTCCATCGAAGACTCGCTCGCGTTGGCCGGTGCCGGTGCGGGATCATTGCCATCTGGCGTGCGCTGCAAAAGCGGGCTGCGTTTTGCCTGTGAAGCAGCTTTCGCGTGGAATGCAGGGCTTTTTTTGTCCTGTGCCAGCATTCGCTGCATAGCCTGATTGCCAACATGTTTCTGAAGCGAAAATATCGCGGGTGTTTCTGAAACGGTTTTGGTCGCTTGCTCGTTGTTTAAGGCGTTGCCAGACTGTACTTGAGGTTCTACCACTTTCTGAACGCGTTGTTTAGGCGCATGATGTGGTGGTTGCATTTCTTTTCCTAAGTTCGTGTTCGGCGCAACTCATGGTTTAAGTTTGGGATAAAAAGTCCCGTCTGAAACCATTATAACCATAATGAATTTTTGTGCTGAAAAACAAAAAGAGCGACACAGGATATATGTCGCTCTTCAAAGTCATTTAGGGCTTTCTGGTTACTTTGCCAGCACCAGTTCTGGTATCTCGTCTAAAGCCTGTAACAACCCCTGTCCCTCACGCTCGCCCAGCCAGTTGATTGACATGAGCGCAGCCGCGCAGCCTTCGCCCGCCGCCGTAATCGCCTGACGGAAGATATCATCGTGAATTTCGCCGCCGGCAAACACACCCTCAACATTGGTCTGCATCCGGTCATTCACCATCACATAACCTGCGGCGTCGGTTTCAATCTGCCCGCCAAAGACCTCGCTGTTGGGATCGTAGCCGATGAAGATGAATACGCCGTCGGTCTTGAAATCGCTAACTTCGCCAGACTTCACGTTCTTCAGCGAAATGCTGTTGACCAGATTATCCGCGCCTCGAATCTCCTCAACAACGCGGTCATAGATAAAGCTGATCTTCTCGTTGGCGAAGGCGCGGGTTTGCAGCGCCATGCTGGCGCGCAAGCTGTCGCGACGGTGGATGACGGTCACGGTCTTTGCAAACTTGGTCAGGAAGATCGCTTCCTGAAGCGCAGAGTCGCCACCGCCGATCACGACAATATCCTTGCCCCGGAAGAAGAAACCATCGCAGGTGGCGCACCAGCTTACGCCCCGCCCGGTAAATTCCGCTTCGCCGGGAACCCACAAACGCCGCGGGCTGGCACCAATGGTCACGATCACGCTGTCTGCCAGAAAAGTTTCATTCTGCGTCTTGACCGTGAACGGCGATCCCTGCGTGAAATCCACCTCGGTCACAAGGTCGTAGACCATTTCCGCGCCGAAGCGTTCCGCCTGTTTTTGCATTTTATCGGCTAATTCCGGGCCTTGTACGCCATCCGGAAAGCCGGGGAAATTATCAACATCATGGGTGGTGGCAATCTGCCCGCCAAGCTGCATCCCGGTGATCACCACAGTGCTTAACTGCGCGCGCGCGGTATATAGCGCAGCGGTCAGGCCGGCAGGGCCAGACCCGATGACGACGACACGTACTTTACGCATGTAATCTACGCCTCTTTCGTATTTTGATGAGTTCAATCAACTATTTCGGACGAGGGGGTTAAACCCTGCTGCTCCGCCCGCATAATGCAAATAAATGCGTCATACTCTTCCTGACATTCCGGACAGCAAGCCAGATGCGCGGCCATTGCCGGAACAATTTCGTTGATATCTGCGCCGTTTTCAACCAGCGCCCACAGCGTATGTAAATTCTCATGACAGGTGGGACAATCAATCTCACCCTCTTCGCGATCATGCGTGGTGAAGATCACTTCGATGATCTTCCGCAGTTTTTCATCCACTGCGCAGCGTCCTGTTCTTTTCCATCTTTAATTCTGACGATTAGTTTCGCGTCTATCTTACCGGATAAATGCGCTGGCTAATCGAAAGAATACCTGACGTTTTTCTGTATCGGCTCACATTTATTGCAGCGCTGGCGCTTGCCCCACACGCGGCAAGATTATTATCAACCGCGTTCCACCGCTGCCGCGCAGCAGAGAAACATTGCGTGGATGAATCCTTGCTCACGACTCGCCAAATAGATTGATCAGATAATCCATTGACAGCCCCTGATTCTCAAAATAGGTACGCAGTTTTCGCCGCGCATCGTGAATCAGTTTGTACAGGGCGTTGCGGTTGGTATCCAGTTCGTCAGCAATCACATCCAGCGAAACGCCCTGCACCGCATAGGCGTAAAGCGCCCTAAACTGCCGGTCAGTAAGCACTTCGCTCAAAGCCGCGCGTATTTTCCCCAGCACTTCATCGCGTTCGGTAGCGCGCTCTGGTAACAGTGGGCGTTCACCCATCAACGGGTTGGCGCTAGCCGGAAGAAAATCGCCATCAGCCATGATGTCATCGAGGCTGAAATCTCGATAACGCGCGCGGCGCAAATCGCTGATCGCGACTCGCACGGCGATACGGGTTGCCCACGTGGTGAACATGCTGTCACCACGAAAACTATCGAGGTTTTCCAGCACTCGCAGTGTGGCATCCTGGCTCATATCTGCCGCCATTTGCTGTAGTTCGTTGCTGGAAAGGCTGCTGAGATCGCTGCGTTCGCGGCTGAGGTAATAAAAAATGCCGCGCTGCAAGCGTTCCTTCAAATCTTCCAGTGCCGCATCCTGAAGCTCGCCCTCACCACGGAGCGCTTCCAGCCATTCTTCATTGGTGCGGTCAAGTATGCGTTCCGCCATGCCTGTTTCCATATCGGAGGTACAGCGGAAAAGTGTAACAGATAACAGGTTAATTATTGAAAGAAATGTCTTAGAAATTCCTATGGCATGGTTTTAATTTCATCAAGACCACCTACTGATAGCATCAATTGAATGTATCTACAACCGCAGCGTGTGAAAAAGGCGGTTTAACGGGAACTCCGTTGATTCAAAAATGCCTCAATTTGCGTTTCAGCGTCTTCTACAGATATGCCGTCACGATCCCAGTCCCAGTCTTTGAGAGCGCCGGATGAGACTCCGCGATCTGAAACCGTCGCTGGCTTCCACACGGCTATCGCTTTCTCTGCAAACGGCGCATAACGGCGGGGATCGGTTGGCCCCATGATCATTGCCGTTTTACCACCTGCTGCCGCCGCCAGATGGGTGAGGCCAGTATCGTTGCCGATGTAGAGCAGCGCATCCGCCGCCAACGCCGCGATTTCGCCAAACGAGAGCGTTCCCGCAAATTGAGCGGGCGGCGAAGGTAACGCACTGGCCACCGCATCCAGCAGCGGTTGATCCTGCTTGCCACCAATAGCCACAATCTGCGCGTTTCGCGCTAGCGCCAGCAGCATCGCCAGATCGGCTAGTTTTTCCGGCGGATACCGCTTGGCATCAAAAGTCATGCCGGGGTTGCGTCCGCCCGCCGGATTGACCACGATATAACGCCTGCTAACACCTGCTCGCGCCAGTTTCCCCTGAATACTCACGCGATCCGCATCATTTACAGGAATATTGGCGCGCATGTCGGATACATCTAGCCCCAATGCGCGCGGAACATCCAGATAAATTTCGGCTTCGTGACGCGGCTGATCAGGATCAATTTTCGCCTTGATGTTGTACCCTAAACCGCGTCCGTTGCTATCCAGCCCCGCGCGCGTGGGAATACCGGAAAGCGCCACAGCCGCGCTCATCTTCGGGGAACGCACCAGCGACACGACCAGATCGTACTTTCCGGCGCGCAGGGTATTTGCAAATTTCAGAATCGCAGACGGCGTATCTACAGGCGATGCACCCGCGCCCGTATCCAGCACCTCATTCAGCAGCGGGTGATGCTCAACCACTGCCTTCGACCAGCTTCCCACTGCCCACGTGATGTGAGCATCGGGATAGCCGCGCCGCAAAGCTGCCAGCGTCGCCGTCGCCAGCACCACATCGCCAATGCAGCAGGGCAGGATCAAGACAATACGCGCAGGCTCATCTAACTTCGACATCGGCTAACAGTTGTCTGCAGGCTTTACCAGTCATCATCATCGTCATATTCAGCTTCAAGTTCCGCGCAGTCCGGACACAAGTTATCCTCGTTTAGCTCATTCTCGTCAAATAGCTGTCCGCAGTTGGCGCAAAACCAGTTAGGATTCGGATCAAGAAAAAAGTTGTCGTCCCCGTCCACCGTGCAATCTCCTCTTAGGGATTTAGCTCATCAGCAGGTCTTGATACTCAGGATGCCGTTCGATGTACCCGCTGGCATACCAGCACCGGGGCATCACTTTTCCGCCTTCCGCGCGAATAGTGTCCAGCGCAAATTGCGTCAGCTTAGCGGCAACGCCACAGCCCCGAAACGCGGTGGGGGTATAGGTATGGTTGATAGTATATACGCCGTCGTGTAATGTGTATTCCACTAACGCCCGTTCGCCGCCCACTGCGGCTTCAAAACGCCCCGCTTCAGGGTTATGAGTGATCACAAGCTGATCCAGATCAATTGGTTGATTCACACCTGCCATTTCTTCCCTTTCATACATCATCCATTAAACTGCGTCATTTCGGCTTCTCCGGTTTATATGCTTTTCCAGTCGCTACCTGACCCGTTTGTCCGTGTACCAATGCCGAACGTAGATCGCCGTCCCGTTCAATCAGTGTAACCACCCATACCGGCAGCAGCACCAGTTGAAAGGTCATTTGCAATGGGAAAGCGGTGGCTGAAACGCGGGTGTTCCGGTCTCCATACTGCGCTTCCGCCGCTTCCCGCGCGCGGCGCGAGACTATCGAGCGAGCTTCCAACGATGCCGCGTCAAAATCAATCTCGTAGATTTCCGCCGGATATTTTGCCAGCAGTTTTGGTTCGTAGGGCAGCATATCAACCAACGCAAACTCGCCGAGTGCCAGCGCCAGTTTAGGATCAGGAGACTTGAACGCAGGCACCGCCAGACCGGTTGCGCCGTCCTGTGAGCTGAACTGTTGATAGCCGGTTCCGCCCGCTTGCAAACTGCGCTGGTCACCCCATTTCGCGCTTTCGTCCCACAGAGTCACGTTTACCTTGATCAGCGCGTCGAAAATCCAGAACGGCAGATAGACTCCTTCTATAGACGCATTGACCACGCGGTTATCACCCCCCCACAAATGGGTGATTCGCTCGCTAAGCCCGCCTAGTTTCTCGCGCACCTCGCTCATTGCCCTATCTTCACCAATAGCAAACGGCACCAGCCCATCAGGTTCAGTGATAGTCTCCAGCGCATCTTGAAGCATCACATGCATCGAGCCGCAAAACGGGCATGTCTCTGCCAGCTTACTGGCGGGGATGGTACGCGCCGCCCCACACTGACGACAGCGCAGCATCCGCGAGCCGATCTTCCAGCGCACCGGTTTGGCGCGGCGTTCCAGCATCGCCATGCTCAGGGTATCCGCGCGGTCTTGCAGCGCAGACATTTCCTGTAATGCCGACTGATGTCCGCAGAATTTGCACAGCACGATGCCCGCCGCGTCATCCACAGTTAGCGTTCCGCCGCATACAGGACACAGCAGCGATTGTGTTGTTGCCTCAACAGGCTCGTCTACGATCTCCGGCGCGGTGCTGTATTCGCTCCATGTGGCAGCCAATTGATCTGGCAGCAGCCGCCCGTTCAGCACCATGATCATCCGCAGGGCTTCCAGATGCCCCGGATCGTTCGCCAGAATTTCACCCAGATGATGCCGCTTGGTTGGCTCGTCATCAGCCAGTTTCGCCAGCCACAAATGTGCATCGGAAAAATTGCGCTGCATTTCCAACGCCTTTGTCAGTTGACGTTTAGCTTCAGCAGTATCGTTGCGCCACAGGCTGTCCTGCGCCATCTCAAATAATATGCGGGCGCGTGGCTCAAGTTTGCCATTGTGCGTGATCGGCACATGCGGGCGCGCCTCTTTTTCGGCCAGACGCGCCTGCGCCTGCTCAAGCGATTCGTAGGCTTTTTCAACGCGATTGCCGCAGTTCCGGCAGCGATACAGCGCGGCCGTGCTGTCATAGGCCATTTCGCTCCCACAATTCGGGCAAGCCAGTTTTTCCATCTACTTAATCCCTCAGCGTTGCTCCCGTCTCATAGCTTTACTGTACAGGATCACCTCCATCTTCGACCCTCAATATTGAGAGGGTTTTCGTGAATGCAATCAATTTTGAAAAATCTGACCAGACCGATGTCTTGACTCGAAAATCGATCTCCGTATAGGTTTCTGGTCGAAATTTCGCCGGCAAATATGGACGCTACGAAGAATACGTCGGCACCATTCATCACCGGATGCAGGGCTACCGGCAGGCGCTGCATGAGCACGGGCTGGATATTGATGGCGAATTAGTACGGCTGATGGAGTGCGAATGTGCCTCGGAAGGTGGTTTTGCCGCCTTCGAGCAATTTTACGTAGAGGGCCGCCTGCCCACTGCCATTGTGGCGATGGCCGATATTATCGCCATCGGGGTGCTGGATGCAGCAGAGAAACATCAGCTTGGCATCCCGAATCAGCTTTCACTGGTCGGCTACGACGACCTGCCGATTGCCCGCTGGCTGAACCCGCCGCTGACCACCGTACAGCAGCCTGTTTTCGAGAAGGGCCAGCGTGCTACGGAATCCCTGCTACAGCTCATGAACGGCGAAAACCCCGGCACCGAAATCATGCTGCCCACCCGCCTGATCGCGCGTGCGTCAGTTGCCACTATTTCATGATTGCCGCTTATCTCTCAATCCCCCTGAGGGAAAAGTGCTAAGGATGAAGACATTCTCCTACCCCCACAACCCGTAATATCTGTTAAACTAGAACTCCTGTTCCGTTACCGAGAGAAAACGGCATGGCTGAACCGATCCGTGTGCTGCACTTTGCAGACGCCCACATCGGCATGGAAAACTACGGGCGCACCGATCCTGCCACCGGCTTAAACAGCCGTCTGGGTGATTTTGTGCACCGGCTGGACGAGATGATCGCCTATGCCCGCGAACACGATGTTGACCTGACCATCTTCGCGGGTGACGCCTTCAAATCGCGCACGCCTTCGCCTACCCACCAGCGCGAACTGGCCTACCGTATTCGCGATCTGGCCGCGCTTGCGCCTATCGTGCTGCTGGAAGGCAACCACGATCTGCCACAGATGGACAGGAAAGCCAGCAGCGTCGAAATTTACAACACGCTGGCCGTTCCCAACGTGATCGTCGCCAATACCTTCACGACGACCATCGTTGAAACCAGACGCGGCCCGGTGTTTCTAGGCTTTGCCCCCTATCCGGTGCGCCAGCAGTTGATGCGCGATCAGGATACCGCCGGCATGACCATTGCCGATATGGATAGACTGATGGCCCATGTGCTGGGTATGACGCTGGAAGGCTTTGCCGAACAGGCTGATGAATACGACATGCCCCGCCTGCTAACCGGTCATTTCACGGTCACCGGTGCGGTATGGGGCAGCGAACGCCAGATCATGCTGGGGCGTGATGTTGAAGCCCCACTTTCGGTGCTGGCCGATCCGCGCTGGGATTATGTGGCGATGGGACACATCCACAAGTCGCAAAACCTGACCGGCGAGCAAAAAGGCGCGCCGCCTGTCGTCTATTCTGGCAGCATCGAGCGCATTGACTTTGGCGAAGAACACGACCGCAAGGGCTTTTGCTGGGTTGAACTGGAGCGGGGCAGCGCCAACTGGCAGTTTATTGAACTCAATGCTCGCCCGTTTGTGACCATCAGCGCCGACTTGCGCGAAGAAGAAGAGCCGACCCGCATACTGGTCGAATTGATTGACCGGCGCAGCCTGACCGATGCTGTGGTGCGCGTGCGCGTACAAATGACGCCGGAAACCGAAGCGCGGCTGGATGAAGGGATGATCCGTGATGCGCTTAAACGTGGTGGCACACACGTCATCGCTGGCATTGAAAAACGGGTGCAGCAGGTCGTCCGCGCGCGGCTGGGCAGCAATCCTGAAGAACTTTCCGACGATGATTTACTGGAACGCTACCTGCTATCCAGAGATGTACCACCAATCCGCCGTGAATCCCTCCATCAATTAGCCGAACCGATCTTCGCCGGACGGCTGGAAGAGGGCGTGCCGGGTGATTAATTCCTGCGCATAATGTGCAAGGATAAAGTAGGAATAATTTCGCTAAAACCTCACCCCTCAATCCCCTCTCCGTGCACGGGGAGAGAGGAAGCTAAACGAAGTGCAGCGGGGTGAGGGCTTTAATTAACCATTAGCTCAGGTCTATCTATGCTGCCAAAACGCCTTGAACTCAAAAATTTTCTCGCCTACCGCGCCCCCAATCCGCTGGTTTTCGAGGGCATTCACCTTGCCTGTCTGACCGGCGCGAATGGTGCTGGAAAATCGTCGCTGTTGGACGCCATCACCTGGGCATTATGGGGCAAAGCGCGAGCGTCCCGCGAAGAAGAATTGATCCATCACGAACAAACCGAGATGGTAGTGCAGTTCGATTTTGAGCAGGATGGTATTGATTACCGCGTCGTCCGCAAGCGCACCAAAAAAAGCGGCGGTTCCGGCACGCTGGATCTGTTCGTTTTTGATCCGGATGCAGGCTTACGCGAAATGACCGAGCCGAGCAAATCGGCAACGCAGGCCAAAATTGAACGCTTGCTGCGCATGAGCTATGACACCTTCGTGCATTCCGCCTTCTTGCAGCAGGGCAAAGCCGATTCCTTCACCGCGCTCAGACCGACAGAGCGTAAGAAGGTTTTAGGCGAAATTCTGGAACTGGATCGCTGGATCGCCTATGAAGATGGCGCCAAAGCTGAACTCAGCCGCATCAAGGAAGATCTAGCGCAAATTGACGGGCGTATTCAGGATATTGATGCCGAGTTGGAACAGGAACCCGCCCTGCGCCGCGAACACGAAGATGCGAACGCCTCCCACAACGTGGCAAAGCAGGCACTCGCCGGCGCTCAAGCTCGCTTTGACGAGGTGCAGCATGTACCCAACGCACTCAAGACCAAACGCGAGCAGATCGCCACATCCGAACAAGCGATCACCCGGCATCAGGGCGACATAAAAGCCGTAAATACCGAAATTGAGCGCCAGCGGGAACGCATCGCCGGGCTTGAAGCTATGACCGCCGCACAGGAACAGATCGAAGCGGGCTATCAAACCCTGCAAGCCGCACGGGCTGATGATCAGGAATTAGGTATCAAACTTTCGGCGCTCAACGAATTGCAGGAGCGGCGCAGCGATCTGGCGGCACAGTTGGAGCAAGAACGCGGCGCTATCCGGCAAAACATCACCCGTCTTGAAGCCGAAATCAACGCCTATGAGCGCGAAATTGCCGCCGCTGATACCGTCGAATATGAGCGCCTTCGCGCCGAAATCATCACCCTCGACCTGAAAGAACAGGAAAAGAACACCCGCGATGCCGAGCGCCAGCAGGCTGATAATGAGATAGTTGCCCTCAAGACCAAAAACGAGCAGATCGTGCCGGAATCAAAAAAACTGCGTGATCGCATTGATCGTCTGAAGGCGGCTGAAGGCGGCGAATGCCCGCTGTGCGGTCAGCCGCTGACCGAGGAACACCGCGATCAAATGGCGGTAGAATTGGAAGAAGATGGTCGCCGAATGAA
>CAZBPB010000008.1:0-8318 GCA_964493565.1 uncultured Pleurocapsa sp.
CGCCGCGCCTCATCAACAAGTTCAACTGCTACCAGCAGCGCGTTACTCTGGAAATTCCACTGGAAATATTGACTGCGACGGCGTTCAGGGGGATTCACCAGCGCACAGCCTCTTTCAGGCGGGCAATCACGTACCAGTTGATAGGTTGGATCGGTAGAAGTAACTACGCCGGGTTCCAGATACCACACGCCATCATTAGACTCGTCGTTCTGCGTGTTTTCATCGCTGTCAGTGTCTACCAGAAATGCCAGATAACGCCCATCAGGCGACCATGCTACCTGTATCACCCGCGCATTGTTCGTCTCCGCTGACTCTGGAGCGAATTGAGAAAATGGCGAGTTTTCCAGCCTGGCACCACCTTCGGCAAATGATGGCGACAGGTAAATCGCCCCCTGCGGATCAACCCGCGCAATTGAGCCGTTTACACTATTGACCGAAAAATTAACCGCGCCGCCGGGTGGTTCAAACAGCGTTCCAATGACCGATCCGCCAGCCGTGGATAGCGCAAATGAGCGTGTTCCCGGTGGCGCTATTGTGGCATCAGATGACGGCACGTTGGGAATCAAATTGATGTCTGTGGGCAGCGGCGTGACGCTCGGCACAAAGGCGGTCGCTGTTAGCTCACCTTCCCCCTGTGGTTCGATAGAAGCGCCGGGGGTGGGCGTGAAGATCAATGCTGTCTCTGTATCGGGCAAGGCGGTCACAAAATCCAGGGTTACTGCCAGCGGTGTAAACGGCGTCGGCGAAGGTGGCTGCCCTACTGGCACCAGGGTTGTTATGGGCGTAGACGCAATTCCGGCTATAGCATTAGCCGTTTCCAGCAATGAAGCGGCAGTTTGCGTCAATTCAGGACGTTCCCCCAACGGCACGAAAGCGGATGTAAACGTAGCGGTTGGCAACGGCGTGCTGGTATTTGTTGGCGTATCGGTAGGTGTAAACGATGGTGTGAATGTTTTGGTTGGCTGCGGCGTGGTAGTCACCGGGGCAATTGTTGGCAAAGGCGTGGGACTGGGCAGCGGTGTAAGTGTATCGGTTGGTGTTTCAGTTGGCGTGAGCGAAGGCGTATTTGTAGCCGTCGGAACAGGCGTATCGGTCAAGGTTGGCGTATAGGTATCGGTGCTGGTCGGGCGCTGCGTGCTGGACGGCTGATCAGTTGGTGTGGGCGTAAATGTTAAGGTGAATGTCGGCGTAGGCGTATTTGAGGGCGTGCGCGTAGGCGAAGGCGTTTGCGTGAAGGTGCTGGTTTCAGAAGGGATCGCGGTGTTCGTGGGCGTGGCGCTAAAAGTTTCGGTCGGAATCGCGGTATCGCTCGGTAATGGCGTGTTTGTCTCTGTTGGTACTGTTGTATCGGAAGGGATAAACGTAGCTGTTTCGGTGCTGGTTTCTGTAGGCAGCGGCGTGATGGTACTGGTCTGAGTAAGCGTCGGTGTAAGTGTCAAAAACAGCGTAGCGGTAGGGGCTAAGGTATCGCGCGGCGTAAACGTTGGCGCAAGCGTTGGCGTTACCAGCGGCACATCAAAATTGCAGGCGGCAAGCCCGAAGGCTGCAAGTAAGGCATAAAACACCAGGCGAACTTTAGGCATACATCCTCCACACCGCTTAATTATAACGGCGCGCAGCATGCGCAGGCTCTACGCCTACAAAACGGGAGGGCGTCTTTACTGCAACGCCCCCCGTTAACCCCATTTTCATCAATTAGAATTTCCGCTGTCAGCAGCGAAACTCAGGTGCCGCCAAAACAGAGATTTTCCTCGCATGGCAGCCCATCCATATCAGGATCAAGGTTGGAATTGCCGGCAGCAAGGCAGGCCTGTGCTTCCTGACAGGTCAAAAGCTGAGAGCAGGTGAACACAACTGACGGGCATACGACTAAGCCCGAAGGCGTCCCATCGGTAAAGATTGGCACAGCAGTAACCACCACCTGACCAATATTCGGATTGGTAATCACATTGCCATTAGCATCCAGCGCGATACCCTGCCCTGCCTGACCGCCAAACATGGTCAGATCGGTCAACATCACCGCCAGATCACCTTCCAGATCGCCATCCAGCGGGCTAGAAGTATCGCTGATAATGAGTACATACTGACCGGTTTCCGGGATCAGAATATTGTTCACCGCCACATAATTCGTCTCAATTGGCAGCCGTCCGGTGGCAATAAAGTTAGTCGGATCATTGAAGCTGCTCACCGAGAACTGTGGGGTGATATTGCCGTTCACACGCAGCCCCTCGATGCGGAACTGCTGACCGGCAGTACCGTCGAAGCAGAAGCCCAGTACGCGTTCATTCGAATCTATGCGCATGACTACAGGCGTCAAATTCAGAAGCCGCGGAATGATCTGCGAGAGATTGCCAAAGGTGAACAGGCATTCGTTCAGACCAATCGGGCGATCCGGTGGCAGCAGTTCAACGATACGCTGGCGTAAGCCGGGATAAATGGCATCGGCATTGTTGATGGTTTCCAGTGCGACGCTGACAGCGCCCGCGCCAACAGAGCCTTCAGCAGGCTGTGGGAAGCTGCATGCCTGAATAAGCAGTCGAATAGCATCGCGGATGCCCGCCATCATGGTGTTGAAATCTTGCGAAATCGGGCCAAGCGTCGGGTTGAAGCTTGCGAGTAAGGACGTCGGGATATTGTAATCGCTTGGCTGCGCCGGGAAATTACCGCACTGCGCCTGACCGCCCAGCCCAATTGTCGTCCAGATTGTACGTATCTGATCCAATGAGGTCTTGGCAATATCCAGGCGCGCCAGCAGAAGCCGCAAAGTGTCCACGTAGCTGTCGAAGGTATTATCAGAGAAAGGCAGCGCCTCAGCCACGATCCCATCAATCGGCGGCACAGTGAATACATCGGGGCTATTAAACTCAAGCACATCTTCAAGCTTAATCCAACCGAGCGTACCCTCGTAGTTCACCTGCAACCACGTGTTATCTACCATTCGCCCCAACACAGGCATAATGGTATAGCGCGGAGCATTTGCCAGCACTGGATAGCCAATGCTCGGGCCAGCGCGCAAGCGCATACCGCTGTCACGCAGGCGAACGGTCAAGCCGCTGGTCACACTGGTTAAACCGGCGCGTGGATTCTCAAAGCCGCCGTAAGGAATAGTTCGCGGGTCTGCAACTGGCAGCGCATTAATATCGCCCGCCAACAACGTAAGCACAGGAACGCCTACCCAGCCTTGCTGTCCGGCGAGATTGACGCGTACCCATTCGTTATCCGCGCTGCGTGCCTGTACATCTTCAAAGAGCCAGCCTGAATTGACGAAACCGATGACTTCTGCGCCAATTGCGGGTACTAGGCGAACATTCACATTATCGCGATTGACCACCATATCCACGCCACTTGGCGGCATCGGGATCGCCAATCCGGCGTTAGCAGGTCGTGGGAGAGGCGTGCGCGTTGGCGGCGGCGGAATGAACGTAGCTGTAAAAGTAGAGGTAATGGTTGGGATTGGAGTCAGCGATGGCAGCGGCGTAAGAGAAGGCGTTGCGGTGAATGTTGGCGTAAAAGTAGGCGTGACGCTGTGTGTCGCTGTTGGGCCGGTGATTGAAAATGGGTTGGGGTCGGTTGCGGCGTTGTTCGTTTGATCAACATCGTCAAATGTCGAGACAGAAGCTACGTTGGAAAACGGCCCGCCAAGGAAGCTTGCGCGAACGGTATAAGTGATGGTTTCCGTAGCTCCAATCGGGAAAGCGCCATTAACATTGGTACAGCGCACTATTGTGGCTAAAGGCGCGCACGTAAATAACCCACCAGGACTACTGCTGTTGAAAGCAATAAAGCTAAGGCCACGCGCACCGATATCGTTATCCATAATGACGGCTGTGATATCGCCTTCACCGGAGCCAATATTTTGCAAGGTTACAATGACCTGAAAATCAGTATTCAGGAGATAATCACTCTGTAACGGGGAGCGAGTTAGGCCACTAACGACCATATTTACGCCTGCTGCGAGTGGCTGCGGCTGATTCTGCGCTGCAATGTCAGCCGCAGGGCTTGCAAAGATACCCGCCGCTAGCATGAGCAAAATCACCGTCATGGCTATCAGCATCAACCATCGCGCGCGTGGTTGCGTAATAGATAAGTTGGTCGCAATCCTCGAACGCATAAGCCCCCTCATTCAGCGCGTGCCACGCAGAGCGCCCGATAAATTTTAGCAGCGGCAGCAGAACCGCTTCCCTTAATGAGATGATAACGAGATTTCAGCCGCTCTGCCAACAGACCTGCAGTACTGGATGTAATAAATCGATTCATAAGTGTCTTATGAAAGTCTAATAAGAAATAGCCAAATTTGCGCATTAAAAAGCATTTACGGTTCTACAATTCCTTCAGGGTTCATTGAGCAACCTCAAGGAGAGATATATGAAAATGCGATTTGTAATTTTGGTGCTTATGTTAGGGATTTTTGCAACCAGCGCGGTGATGGCGCAAGACAGCCCAGCACCCGTTGAAGGCACGCCCATGGTAGATGTCTCTGATCAGGTGGTTTTCAATGGTAGTGTGCGCATCAATCAAGTATTCAGCAACACTCCGGCATGGATAGCTATTCATATTGATGCCGACGGTTCGCCCGGCCCGGTTGCAGGCGTTGGCGCGGTTGGCCCCGGATTGACTGCTGGCGTGAACATTCCGGTGGATACCGCAATGATCACACCTACGCTGTATGCCATGCTGCACACTGACGATGGACAGGTAGGAACCTATGAATTTGATGGAGCGAGCGGGTTGGATAATCCGGTCGCAGTTGATGGTCAGGTTGTCACTCCATCATTCGTTATCGCTGCGCTGGATGTTGCCGATCAATTTCTAGATGGTGACAACGTAACGATCCCGGCGGTTACAATGGCAGTTCCGGGTTGGGTCGTGATCCATTCAGAGAGTGATGGCGGGCCGGGGCCTGTGCTAGGGCAAACCCCGGTTCAACCCGGTACCACTACCGATGTGACGGTAGCGCTGGCTGCCGAAGGGCGCACATCAGTTCTGTGGCCAATGCTTCACGTTGACGACGGTGCTGTCGGCACCTATGAGTTTGATGGCTCTAGCGGGCTGGATAGCCCGGCGGCGGCGGGCGGCGTGGTAGCAACTGCGCCACTTTGGACAGTGCCACATGCGCGCGTTAGCGATCAGGTCGTTCTGTATGGTGACAATTCAACCACACCGCAGAATATGATGGCACCGATGTTAACCGCCGATTCTGTTTTGTGCGAAGCGGACTGCTTCCTCGTGGTTCATATTGACAACGATGGCTCGCCCGGCCCGGTTGCAGGTTTTGCGCCGGTTCCTGCAGGCGCTAATGAAGATGTACAGGTCGTGATTAGCATGCAAGCGTTAACGCCTGTTCTCTGGCCGATGCTGCATGTTGATGATGGGACGCTGGGCACCTACGAATTTGATGGCTCCAGCGGGCTAGATAATCCAATTTCAGTGGATGGGGCCGTTGTCACATTCCCGGTGAATGCCGCGCCTTCAATGACCTTCTCAGATCAGGAAGCGGCAGATGGCATGATACGGATTGATAGTGCGCTCATGGATGCTTTCGGATGGATGGTGATTCATTCTTCGGTTGACGGCGCGCCAGGGCCGGTTCTTGGCTATACCGCGCTGCGCCCCGGCGTGAATAGCGATATCGCAATCGAAGTTGATCCTGCTCAGGCCGGAACGCAAGTTTTCCCGATGCTCCATTACGACACTAATACGATGGGCGTTTACGAATTTGGCACCGTTGAAGGTGCAGATTCTCCGGTCAGCGTTGGCGGGGCGGTAGTCGTTGCCCCGATGGCCATTCCCGCATCGTAAGCGCAACGTTCGCCAGCTTTACCCAACAAAAACGCCCTGCTTTTTAGCAGGGCGTTCATTTATTACCCTGTGGCAACCCTATTCAGCGTTCGGGTCATCTTCAGGTACGGGCGCGCCTTCAGAACCAGCGGGGCGCGGCGTAACTTCTTCAACTTCAACTCCAGCCTCGGCGTTTTTCGCTTTTGACTGCTGCATCTGCTGCTGGAAATTATCAACGGTCTTACGAACGCTGCCCGCAACACCGCTAAATACATTGGTAACGTCATCTACCATCGCGCCGGTATCAATGTTGGCTTCGGAAACTGCGCCTTCGTCACTAGTCCGTACCACTTCGATACGCACACGTGCCAGAAGCGCACCGATTGCGCCCAATGCCGAGAGGACAGGCGCAAACCAGAACATCACGCCGCCAGCGATCACGCCGACAGTCAGCGGGACTTCCATATACACGCGTCCTTCAGGGTTACGCACGACAATCTTACGTACATTACCGGCATCTATCAGTTCTTTAACTTTTGCGACCAGCTGATCGCCAGCCACTTCCAGCTCTTCCGTGAAAGTACGAGACGTCTTGTTTTCCGGTTCCGGGGTTTGATTTTCGGCCATTTTGTCATACTCTCCTGTTGATTGTGTGTATTTCTAAATGCTTATACGCAGGTTGCACCCGCAAAGTTGCAAGACTTTCGCTATACTTTGGATATACTGGAAACAGCCACATTAAAACATCGGCTGACTCACCTGTTTTTCAGAAGGGGGCTTGCGATGAAACACCGCACCACCCATTGGCGCGCGTTTATTCTTGTAACGCTGGTGCTGCTGGTTCTCGCCTTTGCTGTGCATGCACAGACTGGAACCGGCTGGACGGCGCAATACTTCAACAACCCCGGTCTCGTGGGTACGCCCGTATTCACCGAAAGCCTTGCAGGCGGCATTAACTTCAACTGGGGGCAGGGTTCACCCAATCCCGTTGTCCCGGTTGATCAATTTTCAGCGCGCTACAGTTCTATTCAAAGTTTTAATCAAGGCACCTATGAGTTTGTCGTCACATCCGATGATGGCGTACGACTGATCATAGACAATGTACTGGTCATCGATCAGTTCATCGGCAGGCCGCTAACCACTGACCGCGTACAGGTGGCGTTAACGGCGGGTTTGCATACTATTACGCTGGAATATCTGGAAACGATTGACAATGCGGCGGTGCAGCTAACCTGGGTGCAGATTTCAGGTAGTACCCCAACATCACCATTTGGCGGCGGCATTATCGTTACGCCGTTTGGCACTCCCGCAGCACCAACACCGGGATATACCGGGCCGTTAGCAACCGTCTCTGGCGTTCGTGGGCTGGCGCTGCGCACCGGCCCGTATACTGGCGCATCCTTCATCACCACATTACCGGGTGATACCGCATATCCGGTTCTAGCGCGTAATCAGGATGAAGGAATTTATAACTGGTATTACCTGCAGGTAGGTGATCGCTTCGGATGGGCATCGGGTCGCTACCTGCAATTAAATGTGCCCTTTGAAACGCTCCCCTTGCGCGGCAGCATTTTTGATGAAATAGACGGCGCGCCAAACCGCAATGCAATCGCTATTCCGCGCGCGGTTATGCATTTACGCGCTCGCCCCAGTACTCGCACGCCAATTATTGGACAGGTTCCCTGGGGACAGGTGGTCGAGCTGATCGGGCGTACGGTGCAGGCGGGCGAAAACCGCTGGCTGCAGGTACGCTATAACGGCATGGTAGGCTGGATTGCCGCCCCATGGGTGACTATTCAAGGTGAAATTTTCTCGGTACCCATCCGATAGCGACTGGAAATAGACTCACTGTAACGGCTTAGGGGCGAACCAATGGTGCGCCCCTTTTCGTCTCCCTGTAAGAGGATATTCATGACTGACCGTTTTTTTACGCGTATTCAGGAACTATTGATTCAATGCGCAGACCGGAACCAGCAAGCACTTGAAGATGCGGCTTCCCTAATTGCGGCTTCGCTGGCGCGAGGCGAGTTACTTCACACCTTCGGCACAGGGCACGGGGCGCTGTTAGCAATTGAGTTATTCCATCGGGCTGGTGGTTTGGCGCAGGTTGACCCTATCGTAGACGACAATCTAACGCTGCATCACAACGCCCGCAGCGCTACACTTTTTGAGCGACTGCCCGGTTACGCAGAGGCGGTATTGGCAGGGCGAGAACTGCGGGCAGGCGAGGTAATCATCATTGCCTCTAACAGTGGGCGCAACGCTGTGCCAGTGGAAATAGCACTGAAAGCACAGGAATTAGGGCTGAAAGTGATCGCTATTACCTCATTAGCACATTCGCAAAGCCAAAATTCGCGGCATCCATCGGGGAAAAGATTGTTCGAAATTGCGGATATTGTGCTGGATAACTGCGCACCATCGGGCGATACATTGATTCAGATTGAAGGATTAGCCGAAGCAGTTGGCGCTGTATCAACAATCACGGGTGCGGCGCTGCTACAAGCCCTTATCTGCCAGATATGCGAACGGCTTGTGAGGCA
>CAZBPB010000008.1:8328-9115 GCA_964493565.1 uncultured Pleurocapsa sp.
ATAACACCACCTGTTTGGATCAGTTCAAATCTGGATGGCGGCGACGAGCACAACGGAAAATTACAAAATCAGTATGCTGGTCGCATCAGGAGTATGTGAGTGACGCCAGCCCTTATGCGTTCCGTCAGCCCAACGATTGAAGCTCATCTAGCAGTACATAGCCACGCCGGATAGCCTGCAATGCTGCCGCATTGCGATCCCGCGCGCCCAGCTTATTCATGGCTGTTGCCAGCAGTTCAATGACATCAATTAAGGGAATGCCCATCCGCGCTGCAATTGCATCATTTTCATATCCGGCAGCCACGTAAAGCATCAATTTACGCTCGTCGTCATTTAGCGGGTCACTGGAAGAACGGAGCGCGCCAGTAATCACCCGCTCGGCAACTCCGGAACCCAGCACCATACTGCCCTGTGCTACTTTAAGAATCGCATCTACTAAATCGTCATCATCGGCAGACTTTAAGAGATAACCATGCGCGCCCATTTTGAGCGCCTGCATAATGTAAAACTCCTCGTCACGTCCGGTCAGCACCAGAATCCTGGTATCCGGGAGATATTTTCGCAGATCAGGAAGAATATCCAGACCGCCACGACGGGGCATGTTCAGGTCTAGCAAAATAACATCGGGCTGTAAATCGAGCGCCTTCTCTAACGCCACAACCCCATCCGCTGCCTCTCCCACAACATTGAACTCACCATTTTCGGATAGAAAACTCGCCAGTGATTTACGCAAAATGGTGTGATCATCTGCCAGCATGATGCGCAGCGTGGCGCGAACCGGCGGTAC
>CAZBPB010000008.1:9125-23087 GCA_964493565.1 uncultured Pleurocapsa sp.
ACGGGTTGGGTTGCGCGCAAACTGCGTTCTTCTCCGCCAACCGGAGTGCCGCCCTCGCGCTTATAAACGGCTTCCAGAGCAACTGCCATTGCTTCGGCTGTCTGGTAGCGACGCGCAGGGTTTTTCTCCAGCGCTTTCAGGATCACCCCTTCCAGCGTTACTGGAATTTCAGGATTCAGCACGCGGGGCTGTGGCGGCGCAGACTTCACATGCTGAAGTAAGAGAGCAGGTATTTCATCCTCATCAAAAGGCAGCTGCCCTGTTGCCATTTCAAACAGCACTATCCCCAAGGAATAGATATCGGTTCGTCTATCCAGGGCTTGCGCCTGTGCTTGTTCTGGCGAAAGGTACGCGGGCGTGCCAATAATCATCCCGGCGGCAGTCACGCGCTTAGCCTCACGCGGCAGTGCTAGCCCAAGATCCATGATCTTGATTTGACCTTTGGGAGTCACCTTAATATTTGCAGGCTTTATATCGCGGTGAATGATTTCACGCTCATGGGCATAGTGCAGCGCATAGGCGATTTGTATGCCAAGATTGACTACTTTTTCGGGGGGTGCCGGAATTTGCTCGGAAAGTGTTTCACCTTCAACATATTCCACCACCAGAAAGTTCAGCCCATCGTCCTCAACAATGTCATATAACAGCATGATGTTGGGATGGTTTAACTGGGCTGCAGAGCTTGCTTCCTGAAAGAAACGTTTGATAACCGTATCTCGAACATGCGGTTGCAGCACTTTGAGAGCGACCTGCCGACCAAGACGGCGATCTAAAGCGAGGTATACAACAGCCGTTGATCCTTCGCCTAACAGGTTCTGAATTTCATAACGATTGCGAAGTGTGCGTCCGATCATCACCCGTGCGCTTCGTGGTTGTTTACCTTCACTAAGAGAATAGCACACGGCAGAATGTTGCACAAACGAGCGAATCTATAATTTATGCGAAATTTATTCACAGATTGAATGATACGCTCATACCATATTTTCTCACCCATCATTTAAGCACTCGCTGTATAATTGTGAAACATTGCACATAGAGATTATGCTGAGATCATGATTCGTTGGGCGGTATTAGGCATCCTTGCAATCGCAATTGTGGTTGCGGGCTTTAGCCTATTGGAACCAACAGAAACCGGCGTGACGGCTGCAAGCGCCGTACTACCGGAAGTCAATAACGATTCTGCAGGCTTTGCTCGCGCGGTTGAGCCGTATGATTGGCAGTTCCCGCAAGACTATGGCGCGCATCCTGACTTTCAAACCGAATGGTGGTATTACACGGGTAACCTTGTTGATGAAAATGAACGTCATTTTGGCTTTCAGTTCACCATTTTTCGCCGCGCAATTTCGTCTGAAACGGTGATTTCAGACTCGGAGTGGCGTAGCAACCAGCTGTATATGGCACATTTCGCCATCACCGATGTTCAGGGTGGACAATATTTCCATGAACAGCGATTCAGCCGTGAGGGAGCAGATTTAGCGGGAGCTGTTTGCGAACCACGCTGCGCAATTTGGGTCGAAAACTGGTCTGCCAATGCGCTCGATGATGATGCCTTTGAAACCCGGATTACCGCTGCTGGTACAGGTTATTCACTAGACCTGAGCCTAACACAGATCAAACCACCCGCACTACAAGGTGAAAATGGCCTAAGCGCCAAGAGTGATGAGCCGGGTAACGCGAGCTACTACTATTCGCTCACACGGCTTCCCTCTGAAGGCGTGATAACCATTGGCGATCAGACCTTTTCAGTGACCGGATTTGCATGGATGGATCATGAATTTAGCACCAGCGCCCTTGGTAATAACGCGCGCGGCTGGGATTGGTTTGGCTTACAGTTGGACGATGACCGTGAACTGATGCTTGGGCAGGTACGCCTTGCAAACGGCGGGATTGATCCCAATTTCGGCGGTATTCTGGTTCAGCCAGATGGATCAACCCGTTATTTACCTGCTTCAACCATGATGATTCAAACAACTTCAACCTGGGCTAGCCCGCACAGCGGCGCTGTTTACCCCTCTGGATGGGAAATGAGCATTGATATTGGCGAGGCGCTGCCGCTGCGTCTACAGCTGACCCCCTTGTTAGCCGATCAAGAGTTATTTGGAGGTGGTATCACCTACTGGGAAGGTGCCGTTGCTATAAGTGGGGATGCGAACGGCTACGGGTATGCAGAGCTAACCGGGTACGTGGATTCGATGACCGGGCGCTTTTAAGTTGACAGCACACCACGCTTACACAGAAAAATACGAGGCGCGACAAGTCACATATGCTACAATGTACGCAGTGTGTTTGACCCGTCGGAGCGCGCATGAATGACCGTATTCAGACTTCTGAATCAGTCGAAAATTTTCTAAAAGCGATTTATTCGCTTCAACAGGAAAATGAGCGGGTATCCACGAATACCCTGAGTGAACATCTGAATATTACCGCGCCTTCCGTAACCGACATGGCAAAACGGTTGAATGATGCCGGGCTGGTGGATTACCTGAAGCACCATGGCGTCGTACTCACACCGGATGGCGAGAAAATCGCGCTGCATGTGCTGCGCCGTCACCGCCTGATCGAGCTATTTCTGGTGAACGAGCTTGGTTACGCGCTGCCAGAAGTACATCAAGAAGCTGAAGCATTAGAACACGCGGTTTCTAATCGCTTTATTGAAGCGATTGCGCAGAAATTAGGCGACCCTGATTTTGACCCACACGGCGACCCGATACCGACTGCTGAGGGTATTATCACAGAGCGCGATCTACTCCCGTTAAGCGAAGCTCCGGTTGGTGGATCGTATATTGTGCGACGATTAAACGCTTCAAACACCGACATGTTATTGCATATCCTTGAACGCGGTTTCAAGCTGGGAGCACAGGCTACGGTTCTCTTACGTGATCCGTTTTATGGCCCGATTAGGGTGAGTGTGGATAACAATGACGCCATTATCGGATCGCAAGTAGCACAATTCATTCTTGTTGAGCCTGTTTAGGGACGAGGAACGAAATGCCACGCATTTTCATGTCCTACCGACGTTCCGATACCCCGATTATTACCGGACGTTTACACGATCATCTGACCGCCAGCTTCGGTCAAAACAACGTCTTCAAAGATGTTGACAGCATTCCGGCTGGCGCGGATTTTCGCGCAGAATTAAATCGCGCTGTTGATTCGTCCGATGTGCTGCTGGTGATGATTGGCCCGAAGTGGTTGGCAGATGTTGATGAACGTGGTAGACCGCGCCTATTTGATCCCGACGATTTTGTGCGTATTGAAGCCGAGCATGCATTGATGCGTAAAGAGATGCTGGTGATCCCAGTGCTGGCACAAAATGCGACAATGCCAGCTTCACAAGACCTGCCAGAAAGCCTGCGAGAACTGGCCTATCGTAATGCCGCGAACTTACGTGACGATCCAGATTTTCGCCGCGATGCCAGCAAAATCATCGAACGCATTCAAGAATATTTTGCGCGTGAATCCGCCTCTATTCCAGCGGAAATGGCTTCGCCAACGCAACCAGTTAACACTGTTAAGAGTACCCCGACGGTTGATCAAGTACCCCCATCCATACCATCGGTGGGCGCGCCGCCGCAATCCAGTATCACACAGCGCAATCCGATCATGATATTGATCGTTGTCGCGATTGTCATTTTTGGCTTATGCGTGGCATTTGTAATTTGCGGCGCACTTCTTGAAGCAAACAGCTACGGGTTCACCTTTTAGCTAAGAACAGATCATCCCCTCATCACAATTGACGTATGGAAATGTAAAAATTGACGGGGGAATACTGCGCCATGCCAGAAGCAGATTCCAGAAACCAGACTCTACACCTGATCTGTCTGCAATTGATCACTGCTTTCCACCGGCAGGCCGTATGCCTGCCACGCATTCATTCCACCATCAATCAGCAGGACGTTTTGAAACCCGTGCTTTTGCAATAGGCTGGTGGCAATTTGTGAGCGAATGCCACTAGCACAGGTTACAAGCAGTGTTCGGTCTGAAGGCAGTGTATCTAGCTGACGCGCAAGCGTACCGTAAAAAGCATGTATTGCGCCGGGAATGTGCGCTTCGTCATATTCGCTTTTTGCGCGAACGTCCAGAATTAGCGCTCCCCCGCTTAGTAAATCTTGAACTTCCGCAATGTCTACCACTGGAAGCATCTGATCGTACTCTTCGACTTCCAATGGGGGGAAATAGCCAACGACATTGTCAAGACCAATCGAGCGAAGCTGACGCGTAAGTACCCGCACCGCTTCCGGATCGCAAATCAAGTAAACCGGTTTGCTGTAATCTACCAGCCAACCGGCATACATCGGGAATTTTTGTACACCCGGAATATTCAGCGTATTGGCTACATGCGCTTCGTTGAATTCATCGGCTGTGCGGGCATCAATGACTTGACCTTCGATTAGCGCATCGTTGAGGATAAACCCTTCTAACTCCTCAGGCTCATGCAAACTGGCAAGCAAGGCCGGGCCTTCGCGGTTGACCCGCTTCATTTGAGTAAAATATGTCGGCGTTTCGGGCTGTCCGCTCAGCAGCCATTTACTAAATTCGCCAACATCATCAAATTGTAATGCAGGGTTGAACAGCTTCTCGTAACCCAAAGAAGATGAAGCCACGTCGCCGAGCGATTTGCCACAGGCGCTCCCTGCGCCGTGACCGGGGAACACCAGCAAATAGTCCGGGAGCTGCTTGAGGATTTCCAGACTCTCGAATTGTTCCGCCGAACCGATGTTGCCAGCGCCCGAAACCCCCAACGCCGTCTCCAGCAAGTCCGGGCGACCAACATCACCTACGAACAAACAATCGCCTGTGAAGATGCCCATCGGTAGATCTGCGGCCAATGTATCCGTAAAAAGGAAAACCATGTGTTCCGGTGTATGTCCGGGAGTATGGATGGCCTGCATTTGGATGTTTCCAACCATCCATGTATCGCCATCTTGCAGCAAAAGCATGTCCGGCATACTGTAGGCGTAATGCCACGCTGCCCCACCTTCAGCGCTGCAAATCATACGCGCGCTGGTTTCCGTACAAAGTTCGCGTAGACCACTCACAAAATCAGCATGAATATGCGTTTCCGCGGCCTGAGTGATTCTCAATCCATGCCGCGCTGCTGACTCCAGATACGGCGTAATATCTCGCGCCGGATCAATCACCAGCGCTTCTCCGGTTTGCTGGCAGCCAACTAGATAGGACACCTGCGCCAGCGCCGGATCAACAAACGTTTCCAAAATCATGTTTCTTCCACTCGCCGTACGTCGCCGGGCATCTTAAGTGTATTCAAAACCGGGCAATTGGCTTCTACAGCGGCATGAAGCCAACCAATCGCTTCCTGAGAAGATGGCGACTCAACAATTGCACAGTAAGTTATGTCTTCCATGCGCGGTGGCGGGCCGCCCATGCCAACGGTTGCAGCCATATCTAGCCGCGCGCTTACATCTACCTGTATTCCCCCGATGGGGACTTCCAGCAGCAGCGCCTGTATGACATAGGTATGTACAAGACAACTCGCCAAAGCCCCGAGCAGCATTTCTGGAGCCGTCGGGCCAAGGCTATGCCCGGCTAACCCCTGTTTCGAGTCACTAACGATAAAGTGTTCGCCTACGCGGGTCGGGCGAGCGCCAGTTGCCCCCGCCAACATAGAGGAAGCAGTGACTGTGATCATGCCGACATCGGGGCTGTTATTTTTACGCGCTGTTTCCCATTCTGTCCGGAGTTGGTTGATCGCTTCGCTTTTGCGCGTCAAATACGGCTGCAAGGATTCCATACACTCATCCTATTCTTTTGACCTTTAACTAACCGGTGGCTCTACCGGATTCGAGCTGTCGGTAGGAACGCGGCGTACCTGATCGCCACCGTCAGCCAACCTGCGGATTCGCTGCTTCACCTCATCAGGGAGGTTGATTTGCTCAAGTGTATCGTCTAGCTGTTCGAGCAGCACAGTACGATTATCCTGTATGGGCGCCTGTAAAACATCCTGTCCCCATTGATCACTTTCAGCAGAGAATACCGCTTCACTAGCTGCAATAGCATCTGCAACCTCACGCTCGTTATCAATAGTCGGATTATCCAGCTTCAACTTGCCGCGAAGATCTTTAAGCCGGCTGATGGTTTCCTCATATAACGCTGCCTGACGATCCCATCCGTATATTTGCTGGGCGCTTACCAGAGTAGCGGCTGCCGAGGGAATTACCGTGATCACAATTTGCGCCAATCCCCCGGAGACAAATGCTGAAAATGCGGCTGCAATAGAGGCAATCGCCAGCAAAACACCAGCAACCAGTGCCGTGAAGCTAGAATTTTCCTCAAATTCACCGATGCGATCTTCATACCATGCAAGTTGAAGATCATAACGCTTGTGAACATATGTGTTTTTGATAAACGCTGTTTCAAATTCCTCGTGTTCAGAATTAGCAAAAGACTCGCTTTCAGCAGGTATTTGCCGGGTTTCTGCCGTTGATGAAGAGGTTTTGCCAATCGATTCTACATGTGCGGCGGTCACGTAAAGCTGGCTTTGCCGCTGAAAATCGTTACCGCGATATGGGCGGGCATGTGCAAGAAACAAAAAATAGTGACTGCGCAATGCTTCAGCACGACGACGATGAAGATACCAGCGGCGCTGAGGATGCACTGTGCGCATGCGCGTACCGAGAAACGTTGTTGCCGCGCCCATCGTCGCCGCCAACATCGCTGTACTCACACGTTCAGGCGAGCCAGCCGCACTATCTGCTACCGTCAGGGTAAGTACAGTAGCCAATGTGGTCAGGACAGCGGAAATACCGAAAAGCCAGTTATAGCGGTAATACAAATTCTGATAGTGGGCTGATGCCTGACTGTTCTTGAAAAACTCTCCTATATAGTCGAGGTTATGCAAAATGGCAAGGTCAGCCAGCACTGTTTTGAAATCGCCCAGAGCGACTGCGCGCCCCGTCTCATTTTTGGGGCGCTCATGCTCGATGTAGGCGGAGATGTCGTCCTCAGTGACGAAATCATTATCGGCAACCAACTTTTTTAGCGCATCATCGCTATTGGGCCGCTCCCACTCCTTCGCGATTCGCCACTTCGGGCGACGCTTGATGAAAAACAAATCCCTGATTCCGCGCCGCTTCGCCATGAATCCCCCTTTTGCAGGTTTTGCAATGATGTCTCCACCCCATAAGCCCGTTCAGGCCACAGCTTGCGCCGCAGAATGAGGTGAAAAATGTGTTATCTGAAACTATGGTTCAAGTATAGACAGTTTTTCGGTATCTGTGGCGGCAATATGGCTGCAATCTGCGATTTGCCGCCGCCTGATCTACACCACCAACAGTTCAGTAGAACTATGGTAGAATTTGCGCGCTATGTTTGCCCGTCGCCTTCGAAACCTCCTTTACCCGCTGTTTGCCTGCGTCGGATTGATGATCGTCGCGCTTGCCTGCAATTTGAGCAGTGAAAGCAGGCCACCGACCATTGTCCCGCAGCTTCCTTCACCTACCCCGCCGCCAACTATTGGCTACGCTACACTGGAACCCGATGAACTGCCGGATGAGGCAACTATTGTGACACCAAATCGCGACGAAACGGTGTTGCTTAACCTGACCAATCAAGTGCAGCAGGATCGCCTGTTTATGCACGTCAGCCGCTTGCAAGGGTTTGGATCTCGCCATTTCGGTTCTACCCAGGCTGACCCCAATTTTGGCATTGGAGCGGCAGCGAATTACATCCAGCAGGAATTCAATGCCATACGCGACCAGTCTCAAGGGCGCTTTTCGGTCACAACCCAGCCGTTTGACTTCACGTATAACGGGCAGGGACACACCGGTCAGAATGTGATCGGCATCCTGAGTGGTTACGAGGCTGGAGCCGGGGTAATTGTCGTGGGCGCTCATTATGACAGCATTTCGGTGGAACGTGATAACCCGAATGCACCGTCACCGGGCGCGAATGACAATGCCACAGGCGTGGCGGCGCTGCTTGAAATTGCGCGAATCATGAGCCAGCGCCAACCCCGCGCAACCGTAATTTTTGTTGCCTTTGGGGTAGAAGAAATTAACCGCGTTGGAAGTATTGCCTTCGTGAATAATTACATCGTGGGCAACAATATTGATGTTTACGGCATGATCAATATGGACATCATCGGCAGCAGCACCGGATCAAACGGCGCAACCATTGATGATCGAATCCGGATGTTCTCCGCCGAACCCAATGAATCCGGATCGCGAAATCTTGCTCGTGCTATCAATTTGATTGCGCTTCGGCTTATTCCGATGATGTCTATTACAGTTGAAGCCACCGGAGACCGCGAAGGCCGCTACAGCGATCATCTTTCATTCAGCGATGTCGGCATTTCATCAGTACGCTTCATAGAATATCTGGAAGATGCGAATCGTAATCATACTGACCGCGATACGCTCGACACAGTGCGTTCATCCTATCTTACCCGCGCAACGCAGACGGTTCTTGGCGTGACTACCTCACTAGCCGATGGCCCGCGCCCTCCACGCAGCATCAGCCTTCGCGACCTCGGCAACGGCAACCGGCAATTAGTATGGGAAACTACTCCCGGCGCAGTTTCCTATACTGTGGCGCTGCGCCAGCCAGGCTCGCTCGTTTACAATTATTACTTTGACATCAACAGCAACAGCGTTGAGTGGGATGGCTTCACCTCCAATCGTTGGGAGGCGGTCGCCATAGCCGCCCGTGACGAAAATGGGCTTATTGGCCCGATGTCTGCGGAGTTTTTCATCGAAAACTAGCGACTGGATGACGACACATGCTGCTGGAAGCGATTGAATATCAAGCACCGGCAAATCCGCCAATCACCTTTCCGTTTACGGTTCCCGTGTTCGCATCACTGCGTACGGCGACGTTTGAGTCTCCAATTACCTTCCTCGTTGGAGAAAACGGTTCTGGCAAATCCACATTTCTGGAAACCTTAGCTTGCGCCGCAGACTCCATCACGGCTGGCAGCGAAAGTATACGCACTGATCCTACGCTGATGGCTGTACGTAATTTCTCAAAACACTTCAAACTGATATGGACGAAGCGTTCACGAAAAGGTTTCTTCCTGCGTGCTGAGGATTTCTTTGGTTATGCCAAACAGGTTGCGCAAATGCGCGCCGAATTGGAAGAAGAAATGGCACAGGTAGAACGCGATTACAGCACGGCAGGACGCTCAAAAACGGCAAAAGGGCTGGCCATGATGCCTTATACCCGCGAACTGCGTGAGATCAAGCAGTCCTATGGCGAAGGCGGGCTGGATGCCAACTCACACGGAGAAGGCTTCTTCAAGTTCTTCCAACGCCGGTTTACAGGCGAAGGCTTATACTTGATGGATGAGCTAGAAGCAGCGCTTTCGCCGATGCGCCAGCTTGCATTTTTACGACTGCTAAAGGAAAGCGTAGGCCGCGGGGCGCAATTTGTGATCGCTACCCACTCACCGATCATTATGGCCTATCCCGGAGCCGCCATCTGGAGTTTTGAGAACGGCACTATCTGTTCAAGCGACTATGCGCAAACCGAACATGTCATTATTACGCGGGATTTTCTAAATCATCCCGAAACCTTTTTGAAATCAGTATTGAGCGACTGATGAGCACCTTTCAGCCTCCTGAACCGATAGCCCCGGACGAAGCACGCGCCATCCTTGATCAAGCCATGAATGCGCGTCTTGGTGAAGACTGGCAGGACGAATACAGCGGGTGGCTGCTGGTCACTGCTAACGATTACATGGCGCGGGTGACTAAGCGTGGAAAGAATGTTGATTTTCTGGTTGACCTGCTGGGTAACGTAACCATTGAAGAAAAAGAACTCAACGATACCCAGTCTAGTGGGCGGCTGATCGTGATCATGCTGCTGTTTCTAGCAATCGGCATCACTTACCTGTTCGCGCGAGCGGTTGGCTGGCTGTAATGCTTTCGTCCGCTGGCAGCTTTTTGCGGCGTTACTTCTGGCTGTTGTTGATCATCGTCGTTGTGATCATGGCGGCACTACCCATTCTTACCTATCCGTTAGGGCGCGATCAGGGTGAGTTTGCCACTATCGGTCGCGGGATACTGGGCAACCGCATCCCCTATGTAGACCTGTGGAATCCCAAGCCGCCAGCCGTGTTCTATGTGTACGCGCTGGCAATCTCGTTGTTTGGACGCACCATCGTAGCGATCCGCCTGATTGATCTGCTTATTGCGCCCGCTCTGCTGTGGGCGGCTTACTGGTTGGGGCGCAGACTAGCCAGCGATCCGGCACGTTCACAACGAAGTGGTTTGTTCGCGGCGATGCTAACTGGCGTGTTTTATTTCACGGAAACGTTCTGGACACTTTCACAGAACGATGGCATTGCGCTGCTGCCGATGCTGCTGGCGATGGTATGCGCGATTAGCGCGGCTGAACGTGCCTTGCAAAAGCACAGAAGCTGGCCTTTCGCGCTGGTTTCTGGCTTATTCTGTGGTGTGGTTATCTGGTTCAAATATCCATTTGCCCTGTTCGCATTTGCGTTGGCCGGCGCCTATGGGCTGCTTTTGCGCCGGATTCAATGGAGCGACGTGCTTGCTTTTATCGCCGGGAATTTGCTGGTGCTGGGTGGCGGCGCGGGCTTTCTGGCAGCAGTTGGGGCGTTTGACGCGTGGCTGCAAAGCGCGTTTGTCACATCCTCGTATACTGCGCTTGGACTGAACTGGAACGACTTTAGCGAAGCCCTACGAGTCGCTATGGGCTACAGAATGCTTCATTGGGGATTGTTATTCGTTCTGGCGATAACTGGTGTGGCGGTAGTGTTTATTCATGCCCGCCGTATAAAACAAAATCCCCATACCCCTCCGGGAAAGATTCAAGCGAATCGCGTAGGCTGGGCAGTACTGCTCTGGCTATTGATTGGCTTTGTAATAATGGCAATCCAGGGCAAAGCCTATGATTACCATTGGCTGCCAATGCTGCCTCCACTGGCGCTCTTAGCCGCTGCCGGGCTAGACGGCGTTTTCGCGTGGATAGGCGGAAAAGGACATCTAAGAACTGAGCGCGCGCTAACCATTATTTCGGGAATCGGCCTCATGGTGACGCTGGGGCTGGTGGTATGGGGACGTGCGCTCCCCTATCTGAGCGGCGCACAGGATCGCCTCACTTATGCACAAACCTTTCAAGCTGGCGAGTTTATCGCCCGTGAATCTGAAGAGGTGGCAGCCTATCTGCAGGAGCGCGTGTTACCGACAGATTCGCTCTATATCTGGGGATTTCGTCCGGAAATTTACTATTTGAGCGAGCTATATCCGGCCACCCGGTTCATCTTCAATTTCCCCCTGATTGCGCCGTGGTATCCTGAAGAATGGCGCGAAGAGAATGTTGATTTTCTATGGGCAGCGCTCCCTCCTTATGTGATTGTAGCTCAGGTAGACTATATGCCATGGGTGACAGGGATAGATGAAGATTCCAATACCTTGCTGCAATCATACGAAGAATTAAACGACTGGTTGATCTATAATTACGAGTTTGACACTCAGATTGGCAACCTGTTCTTATGGCGACGCAAGACCTAACACGCGTATTAGTTCGCACTGCGCAAAGCGACGATATCCCCCAGATAGCACAACTGATTCAGCCATTTGTGAATGACGGCAAACTGCTGCTACGCACCTACGATGAATTGGATGAGTTACTGCCCAATTTTTTCGTTGCAACGTTGGAAGGCGAAATTGTGGGCTGCGCGGCGCTGGAAGTTTACTCGCCAAAGCTCGCTGAAATTCGCAGTCTTGCGGTGGCAGGCTCAGCACAGGGGCTGGGTATTGGCAAAATGCTGGTGAATGCGTGCCTTGACCGCGCGCATGCCAGCAGCGTGTTTGAAGTGATGGCGATCACCTCATCCGATAGCTTCTTCCAATCTTGTGGTTTCGACTACACCCTGCCAGGCGAAAAACGCGCCCTATTTATTCAAACACGCGATACCTTTAACCAGGATACTGGCGAATAATCTCAACCAGTTGCCTGGCGCGGTGTCGGAAAGTATGTTCTTTAAGCACCCGCGCGCGGGCAGCTTCTCCAGCGGCGATTCGCTCTGCGTCATGTGAAAGTAAATAGCGATAGCGTTCAATCGCATCTTCGGGGCTGTTCACTACAAAGATTTCTTTCCCCGGTTCAAACCATTCTTCGATCCCCAGATATGGATTGGCGATCATACAGCATCCCATTGAAGCGAGTTCGAACGGGCGCGACGATGAAGAAGCGTAAGTACCGGCATGAGCAGCGCGGGTGATCACCAGATTTAGCTTACTGCGACAAGCGTACTCGCGCAGTTTGCTGAATGATAGATACGGCAGTTTTTCAACTGCACCAAGATCGCCCAGTTTCGTACCGCGTACTGCAAACTTTGCTTCGGGGAAAGCGCGCGCCGGGTCTGTGATCATGTCATCAATCCACTGATCGCGATATTCGCGCCCATGTCCGTAGAAAAACACGTCCAGGTCTTTAGGCGCGCTCACCGGACTGAAAACATCCGGGTCTGCGCCGTAGTAAAGTGTATGCGCTGCCTTTGCCCCTAATTCCAGCAGACGCGGTTCGCCACCTTTGCTATTAGAAATAAAGGCGGTGTATTCGGATAAATCTGCGCCCTGATAGATTCGGAAACCTGACGCAAAACCGCGCATATCTGGTAGGCTGGCAGGCACATCACCATCATAATACAGAACCGGCTTATTGAATTTTTCCTGAATGTGCTGCGCAAGCCCGGTGATGTGGTTCAGTGGGACGGTGATAAATACAACCGCGTCAATATCCGGCTCTTTTGCCATCAGGCGATCAATCTGCCGCATCCATAAGGGCGCAATGGTGGCGTGGGCAGTGTTACGCATCGCTTTGTCAGTCAGCGATTCGCCTTCAATAGATGTGTTCGGTTTAGGCGAAGACGAACTACCAAATTTGCGCAGCGTATCCCGTGCCGTTTTGAATGCATCGCCCGGCAATTTAGCCGCATTTGGCTCGGCACGCCACCACAAGGTTTCAACTGCAGGCCCTTGATATGGCGCGGCAATAACCTCAACCCCGATCTCATAAAGCCCTTTCAGAAGCTGCCACCATGCAGGCGTAGCACTAAAAGGCTGGGTCAAATCGAGTGAAGAAACTAAAAAAAACAGTTTCATAAAGAGTGTACTCCCCTCAATGTGAGGGTCGGGTCACAAAATTACCGGTTGATGAGTTTTCACAACCCATCGTACATCGCGCATTCCTAATTACTATGACTATAACCTATCGTTCCGCAACCATTGCAGACAGCAGGGCCATCGCTGAAGTACAAGTTAACACATGGCGTACTGCATTTATCAATATTTTGCCCGATGATGTTCTGATTGATTTGTCAGCGGATGACCGTGAAAGTGCATGGCGAGAACGGTTAGTGGATAAGCCCGAAAATAAGACTAAGGTGACGGTTGCCAGCACAGAAAGTAAGGTGGTCGGTTTTTCTGCTTATGGCCCTGCGCGCAAGGAATTTGCCGACTGCGATGCGGAAATATATACCCTCTTCATATTGTCTGATTATCAAGGCATGGGCATTGGCAGGCAGTTAGTCACTTACGCTGCTGCTGAATTTGTAGAGCGTGCGTATTCCAGCATGGTGATCTGGGTATTCAAAGAAAACGCCCCTGCCCGCGCCTTTTATCAGGCGTTGGGTGGAAGCGCTTTACTTGAGAAAACATTGGAAGTTGCGGGGCAAACATACCCTGAAGTAGGCTATGTGTATACCCGTCTGACTGAATTTACTAAGCAGAGGTAGGACGGAAGCGCAGAAGAAGCAGCCGTTTCGGGCGAGTAGGTTTGCATGAGGCTGTATTCATCGGCTGTACAGATGCCGGCTGATAAGTGTCAAACGGAATCACCTTGTTTTCGGCACGCTGGTTGTCTTCTTTCACTTTGAGATCATGAACCTTGAGCGTTAAATAGTCGTTGTACATCGCCTGTAACCTTCCTGCCATATCTGACAATCTCAGGGTATGACAGAAGGCCTTCAGGACAAAC
>CAZBPB010000009.1:0-5600 GCA_964493565.1 uncultured Pleurocapsa sp.
GAGGGGCGCAGAGGAGAGCGCGAAATGGCGCGCGTTTGAGCAATATCTGCGGAATTTACAGCGTTATGATGGCGTGCAGGCCGCTGCCAGCCAGTTTGATCGCTATATGCCATATGCCGTTGCTTTTGGGATGTCGCGAAGTTGGATGCAACAGTTTGAGGCACAGCCAGATGTTTATATCCCTACGCCAATATGGTATTTTCCCACCTATCGTGGCGGATATTGGGCGGGTGGGTAACAACCGGGAACGCCGCTGCCCACCAGTGGCTTGCCGGGAGAACTGGCACGCGCAGGCGGTGGAGGCGGTCTGGAGGATTTATCGCAGGGATTGGGACAGGGGCTTGAATCCCTCTCTAGTGGGTTGACCACAATGCTCGAAACTGCCAGCCAGGTGATGACCAGTGTGCCACAGCCGAAAAGCACAGGAAGCGGCTCATGGAGCAGTGGCGGGGGAGGTTTTAGTGGTGGTGGATTCAGCGGCGGGGGAGGCAGTGGCGGCGGTGGGCGTGGCTTTGGCTGACACAAGGATTGCATGAATGAACAGTCGTCTGGTTGGGATCATCTTAATTGTAGTTGGGCTAGTTCTAGCTGTGCTTGCGGGCATATGGCTGGCAACGCAGGTTAGTGCGGGAATGTCTGCCGGGGCAGCCACATTAGGCGCGGCAATTGCCTTCATTCCGGTGGCGCTGCTGGAAGGTTTTGGTCTTTATCTGATCGCCAAAGGCGGCGCCGAACAAAAGCAGGCGAGCGAAATGCAGAAACAGCGCCAACTGCTGGATATTGTGAAAAGCCGTGGGCAGGTGGATATCAATAATCTGGCGCTAGAGATGGGCTTGCCTGTTGCTCAGATTCAGAACATAGTCCACCAATTAGTGGGGCTGCAAGTGTTTAGTGGTTATGTAAACTGGGATAGTGGTATTCTGTATTCGGAAGACGCGAGTAAGTTACGCGAGCTGGACAAATGTAAGAACTGCGGCGGAGAAATAACTCTGGCAGGGAAGGGTGTTGTGCGCTGCCGCTTTTGTGGAACAGAGTATTTCCTGTCTTAAAACAGGGCTTTCACTTGCGCAATAAGGAGCAAGAATATGTCTGAAATGTATGACCAGATTGTTTCACAGCGCGGGTCATTTGAGAAACTGCTGGCGCGTGTCCCCGGTTTTCGTGGCTACATTGACAAAGCCACGCGCCGTACAGCCGACCGTATGGTACGTGACTATGTTGCCGAAGTGTTAACGCAGAAGATCAACCGACTAGCTGCGTTGGAAGTTGCACTGCTAGATAGCGATGGCGGCTTGCAATACATGAGTGAAACTCGCAGTGCCAAAGAAAAACTGCAAACCTTTCGCGATCGCGTTCGCGCAGCTGCGCCAGGATATTCCGGTTTCATGGAAGCCGTGAAGGTGGATGAAGAGGCGTTGGAACGGTTGTACAATTTCGATGAGGCGCAGATCCGCTATGCTGACCAGTTTGATAATGCGCTGAATGTGTTGGAAGTGGCGATAAACAGCGGGGAAGGCGTCAATGAAGCCATTCGCGCCCTGGATTTACTAACCCGCGAAGCGAATGAAGCGTTCTCAATGCGCGATGATGTCCTAACCGATCTTAGCAAGTCCGTGCAATAAAAGGCTAAACCATACTTTGCTAATCAGGAGAGCATGCTATGCCCCGCATTATTGATGTCGTTGATCATACCGTCGTCTCAGAAGACGAACTTGCATACCGGGCGCCACAAGAAGGTGGTGGCGATTTCCGCATGGGGTCACAGGTTATCGTTAATGAAAGTCAGGCAGCGGTGTTTGTGCGCAGTGGCGAAGTGCTGGATGCCCTGGGACCCGGCAGGCACACCCTATCAACCGCCAACCTGCCAATTCTCTCAGGTTTGATCGGCCTTGCCACTAGCGGACGCACGCCGTTTACAGCCGATCTGTATTTTGTCAATTTGAAAGATATGCCCCAGGCGCCCTGGGGTACTAACCCGCCGATTGTGATGGAAACTCCGGGCAGAGGCGTTGGCGTTGTTCTACTAATTACGCATGGCGTGATTGATATTGGCGTAGACGATGCAGTGCGCTTTGTGAAGCAGTATGCAGTTGGTCGTCCGGTGATTCGCCTGCGCGATATTAAAGATCGTATTCAGAGTATGCTGCTCGGTGAAATTAGCGAACTACTGCTCAAATCTGGCGCTCAGAGCGTTCCCGACGCTAACCGTCTGTTAGGCGATCTTGAAGGCGCGATGCTAGCCAAACTGAATGAGAAATTTCAGGCGTTGGGCATGCGGATTAAGGCGTTTGAGTCGAACCCCTTTACCGCCAAAGACGTCTCGGTTGAGGAACTGCGAAATTACGTTGATCTTGATACCTATGAGCGTTTACAGCGGCTGAATATTGCCCAGACTGCCGCCGGAAACCCTGGCGCTGGCGGTGCTCTGGCGGGGGCAGGAGTTGGCTTTGGGGTGGGGCAGAGTCTTGGCGCGACCATGAATCCGGATATGGCCGAAATGCAGCGTCAAATGGCACAGCAGAACATGATGATGCAGCAAATGATGATGAACATGATGAATAAGCAGGCAGGGGGCGATGCTCCGCCGCCAGCGACGCCACAGGCTGCATCTGCCCCGGCAAATCCACAGACCAAAGAAGAAATACAGGCACTGCTTGATGGATTGGACGCCAGGCTGGTTTCGGGTGAGCTTTCAGAGACGGCTTATACCAAGCTGACCGAAAAATGGCAAAAACGGCTTGAGGAATTGAGTGCAGAGTAGTCACGTTTTCCGATCCAATCGTTCGGGTGAACGATAAGGTTTGGAATCATCAACGCCCGCCCTGTACCAGAAACTTACCTGCAGGCGGGCGTTTTCCTGTTAATTTAAGGCTGCGCATTTCAGGGGTTGCCTTTTAACGAAGACAATGATGCTGGATCAACTTCACCACCCATCTGTTCTGATATTCATCTTGAACGTGTATGAGGCTCTTATAGGGAGAATTAAGATGCTTAAGGGGAAGTTTATACAGCTAAGAACCATTCGCGAAAGCGACATTGACCTACTGTATCAGTTCCACCTCGATATCGGAAATCGAGGCGAATTCTTTCCGTTAGGTGTAATGTCAGAACCTGCGTTTAAGCGTGAATTTCAGGAAACCGGATTCTGGCAAAAGAGCGAGGGAATGCTCATCATTGTCAATGATAATGATGACATCTTAGGACATATAGAGTTTTTTCAAACGGTTACATACTTAGATGAGATTGAACTGTCATATCACATCTACAAAGCTGATCATCGCGGGCAAGGTGTTGCATCAGAAGCGGTAGCGCTGATGACAGGTTATCTATTTGACCGGATGAAGTTTAACCGCATTCGTCTAATCATCCATCCCGACAATCTGGCATCTAAACGAGTCGCTGAGAAGTGCGGTTATCAATCTGAAGGAATAGCTCGCGGCGCCTGGTTTAATCGTGGTCGGAACCACGATGTCGAAGTCTTTGCCCTGCTGCGCGAGGATCACTACCGGGCTACGGCACCGTAACAGAGCCGACTATCACGCTATCCCAACCGTCGGTGGTGAGAATACGCTCACCACTTCCAGAATCATAGATCCCGGCATAAAGTGTATATTCCCCTGAAGGCACCCCCTCTAGCGAAATTGTGTAGGCATCCCTGTACAGTTCACCTGGAATCCATGTTGTGGTATTGGCACGCCCATCCTGAAGATATTGATCGTCCTGTGTTAATGGGAACTCCGAGCTTTGACTGCGTAAATGCACGAAGAACTTCAGTGGAACGTCCGACTGCCCGATGGCACGCCAAACTAGTTGCAGCACAATCTGGTTGTCAGGGTAGGGTGGGGAGTCCAGTTCACCGCCAACCAGTTCCGCAATATCGTTGAAGCGGGCTGGTAGGCTTTCGATAAGCTGCCCCGTTTGCCACGAGCTATATTCATCTACCCGCAGTCCATTGACACTGGTCTGACGGATTTGCTGCGCATTGGCGCGAACGAATTCATCAGGAATGCTGGAATTTTGCCAGCCTACCTGTGGTTGAGCGACTAGCCACAGGCTTGCACCGCTATCCAGGCGTTCTTGCAGAAGTGATACAATTTCGCCTGCAAGTTGGTTGGGATTGGCCGGCAAATACAGTTCTTCGGTTTCTACATTCAACTCTTGAAGATAGAACGTGAGCGCCGGATCAGCTGAAGTATTGATGATACTGTCATCCGATGAAGTCCTTATCGCCAGGTATTCAGCTAGCTCCCTCCAATGAGGAGATTTCGCATAGTCATTTACAAAATAGAAGTTGAACAGAGTAAGTCCCAGCATCGAGACAAAAAGAAAGGAAATCCCGGCAGTTGTTACCTGCAGCGCTTTATTTTTGCTGTACCAGATGGCATAGATGCCGGCTGAGACGAGTATGAAATACGCGATAGATGATGCCAGCACATAACGTGGGACAAATACATTCAGCCGCAGTGAGACAATCCCGATGAGAAGCAGTGGGATGATGCCCATCAATAGGCACAACAAAACCGCCTTACGATTTTTGCCCCAGAGTACATAAACGCCAATTGCCATCAATGCCAGCGCACAGCCAACTGCCAGCCACAGAATATCTGGATTGAGCGAACTGCCGTAAATCAGGGTAGGGATGAATGTGGTGATATATTCACCTATGTCTAGCATCCCGGCTGTTCCACCATATCCGCCACCGGAGAGCAGCTGCGATTGTAAGAACCACGGCGCGAGGATTATCGCAAGTACAACTTGCGAGGCGATCCATTGATACAGGAGTTTCCGGTTTCGCCAGTAGACGAGAATAACGTAAAGGTTCAACACTGCGACAAAGAAAAGCTGTAGGTAATACAGGTAGCAGGCAACTGCTGACGCTGTTACAAATAGCACCCAATCCAGCCTGTGCCTTCGTTCAAGCGCCACCAGCCCCAGCCATAACGATATTGCCGCTGCTGCTACCCAGATGGGATAGTTGCGCGCGTCCTGTGCGTGCCACAGGATGGCAGGTGAGATAGCAAACAACCCCGCCGCGATGTAACCAACGTGCCGGTTTCCCAGCTTTTTCCCGATGGCATATAGTGCCGGAATACCGATTAAGTTAAGAAATGCTGGCAGAAAGCGAACAACATATTCTTGTGAGCCAACGATTTGCCCGTATAAGAAATACACTGCATACGCGAGTGGAGGCTGTGGATCGATTGTGAGAATAGAAGACAAAGTTTGGCTTAGTGGTTCGCGCATCCAATGGATGACCGTGAATGCTTCGTCTCCCCGCAGTGAAGCTTGACTAAGTTGAAACAACCGTAACGCGAAACCTATAAGGATCAGCACCAGCAAAATCAGCCAGTGCTGAAGCTGACGCGACATAAAGTTACCCTGCCAGGTAGGCCTGTTCGAAGGCCTCAATTTGCTCTTGAGATAGGGTTGGCAAATGTTCCCTGGTAACTTCCTTCATGTAATCCTTAAGGTTTTTCGACATTTTCGGGTTTGCATGCAAAATGGGAACAGATGAATCCGTGACTTGAATCTGCACGCGGGGATCAACAAAAATCACTAAAGGTTGTACGGTTACGTCTGGAGCAATCTCTGCCAGCATA
>CAZBPB010000009.1:5610-19544 GCA_964493565.1 uncultured Pleurocapsa sp.
TTGGATCTTTTCTGCTGCTCGTTCAGCGTCGCGGGTCGGGTCGCCGATCATATCCATACGCAAATAGCTGAGAAGTCTGCCTAGCAGCGATTTGTTAGTAATCCACTGCCGTCCGTTAACTGTAAAACTACCATCTTGAAAGCGTGTAGTCATGGCAAAGACGCCTTGCGGCGTGAACAGCACATGTCGTGCCGGAAAGAAGAAATAGTTATAGAGAACGCTCTTGTTTGAGATTCCCTTCAACCCGGCCTCAATAACTGTTTCTGGACGTGGTTCGCGCACCCACAAATTTGAGAGCCGTACCGCGAAAATAATCATTACGTATGCCAAAGGCAGCACCAGAAATGGCAGTACCAGCCCGACAAACACGTTACTCGATGTCGGTGACATCGTCTCCTGATTTAGGAGAAGCAAACCTCCAATGGGAACCAGAAAACTTGCAAAAAAGCCGTATTGGGCGATCTGGCGATTGCGTTTTGCCAGCGGCGTATTGGTGACGATGCGCATGAAGCCAATTCCATTTCAGTTCGACGGTACAAAATATGAGAGATTTCCACCATAAAACACTTCAGCGCAAACCAGATCGTTAAAGCGCTCGGTTGGCAGAATTCGCCATTGGCGGGGCATGCCAAAGGCTACACCTACTAGAGCACGGTTCAAATCTTCGGCTGCTGGGCGGATGCAGTGGGTGATAGCGATATTTAAGCGTTCTGTCATCACACTACTGTATGGTGTATAGAACAGAATATCATACAGTGTTCCCCGACGTTCATATCCGCGTGGCGTGGCGGGAGACTGCCAGTTTGGTACTTCGCGGCAGTGACCGTTCAAGAAGTCGTGGAAGCTTATCACTTCATCACCGGTATCGTAAAGCGCGTTATTGCAGCCCTGATAAGCCACCATATAGTTGATGTTTGCTGCGCTGCCGCCGACGGTCTGGGTGATGATGTTCGATCCCGGCGCAGGAGTAGTGTTGGCTGCCGGGGCAGGGGTAGTGCCAGAGGTAATTTCCAGCGTGATTCGCGCCTTGCCGTTCATATTGATGTTCACCGGCGCGGAACCGTCAGCAGGGCCGAGCACACTTGCCGAACCAAGATTATTCACGTCAAAACGCCCGCCAGCTGTCCATGCCCAATATGTGAGCACCGACGGCCCAGACGTATCCGCCAGAAATTCGAAATCTACGGGTAAATAGAAGCCAACCCATACAACTGGCTGGGTTATGTTAACTGCCGGGCTAAAAGCCGCAGTAAAAGTGCCAGATTGGGTAATGTCAACGGTAGTACGTCCGGCGACGGTGGCATCTGCCGGGGATCCGCCGTTTGCATCTTGATAGATGACTACATCAATTGATGATCCTGGAATAGGAGTTTGAACACCGAGTGATACCCTGTCAATAACGGCAGGCAGTGCTACTCCAGAAGCAGCGAGATCAAAACCATTCAGGATCATGGAAGGTTCGCCAGAGATGAACCAGACCGCGTTTTGATCATTTCCATTGATCGACAGTACCTGTTCGCCTGCCGAAACCGACAGCGGAAGTAGAACTGCGCCAAGCAGTAGAGCGACAAGCGCAAATTTCTTAATCATCGCAAACATCCTTATGGACGAGGCTTCCCGCCAATCATCCGCGTATTGTAGGGAAAATCACAAAGGTGGTCAACAACGAGATACCTACGTTGGGATTGTATTGACAATTTGTGAGCCTATAATCATGCGCTGTTGAGGAGTTGTTTGAGAAATGAGTGAGTTTGCCCTCTTAGCGGTTGTACTGGTACTGGCGTTAGGCGCTTACTGGTCACTTGTGATTTTTCCACGTCAGCGTGAATTTCAGAAGCAGCAAAAATCTGTTCGCGCCTTGCAATCTGGTGATGAGATGATTACCTATGGTGGTATTATCGCCAAGGTGAAAGAGATAGACGCCGAAAACGGCATCGCTATTGTTGAGATTGCCGAGGGTGTGACTGTGCGTATATTGACCGCAGCGCTTACACGACCATACGACCCTGAAGAAATTGCTGAATCTGCGCAGCGGGCGGCTGGAACTATCACCCCGAACAGTACCGAAGCCTGACTTTTAGCCAATGAACCTTTTGAAAACCAGCGAGAAACGCTATGCGTCGTAACCGTTTGTGGCTCATCGTGATTGTGGCGCTTGCAGTTTTTGCACTGTGGGTCAGTTTACCAGACAACGCTGGCATAGTCATTGACAGCGACGGAGATGGTACGCCTGAAGTAAACTTCAATCTTCGTCAAAGCCTCGGCCTTGATCTGGTAGGTGGGCTGCGGGTTTTGCTGGCGGCGCAGTTGCCTGAAGGCTCGTATACGGCGGGAGATTTGCAGCAGGCGGCTAATAACGTTGCGCGTCGTGTCAATGGATTAGGCGTGACCGAAGCAACTGTTCAAGTGCAGGGTAGCAATCGTATTCTTGTTGAACTGCCCGGCGTGAACGATCCACAGCAGGCCGTTGACACTATTCAAGCAACAGCACTACTCGAATTTGTGAGCTTTAGCGGCCTTGGCTCGCGGGCCGTTGAATACGATGGTCAAAGCATTCTGACCACCCGCCAGTTTGATATTGCCAGCGAAAATGGAGTGCCGCCTGACGGTGAGGTCAACCCACTGACGGGTCAGCCTTTTCAAACAGTGATGGACGGCAGCGGTTTACAGGCAGCAAGCCCCCAGTTCCAAAACGGGCAGTGGTTCATTAGTTTTGAATTAACTCCTGAAGGTGCGGCAATTTTCGGGCCGTACACTGCGGCAAACATCGGACAGCCAATGGCGATTGTACTGGATGGCACGGTGCTTTCGTCGCCAGTGATCAATGCGCAGCTCACTGATGGGGGTATCATCGAAGGGAGCTTTACGGAGCAGGAAGCCCAGCAGTTGGCACTACAACTGCGATCCGGCGCGTTACCTATACCCTTAGCCGTAGAAAGTACCGAAACAGTAGGCGCTACGCTTGGTCAGCAGTCAATTAACTTAAGTATCCGTGCTGGAATTATAGGCATTGTCATCGTACTGCTGTTCATGGTGATCTATTATCGCGTTCCCGGCGTGGCTGCAGATTTTGCTTTGCTGGTATTCATCTTTTTGAATCTTGCGCTGTTTAAGCTAATTCCGATAACGCTTACGCTGCCAGCGATCACCGGTTTCCTCATTTCGGTGGGTACGGCAGTGGACGGCAATGTGTTGATCTTCGAGCGAATTAAAGAGGAACTTCGCGCAGGCAAACCGCTAAACGAAGCGGTAGAAACTGGCTTCAACCGTGCATGGCGCTCAATTCGCGATTCTAATATGTCTACTATTATCATCTGCGCGATACTGTTCCTTTTCGGGCAAACGCCCGGTGCCAGCGTGGTTAGTGGGTTTGCTATTACTTTAGCGTTGGGCTTAATCATTAATCTGTTCACTGCTGTACTTGTTACCGGTACATTTCTGCGCTTGCTGGTCGCGGCCTTTCACCGACCGCTTACACAGCGCGCCTGGTTGTTGGGAGCGTAAATCGTCATGTTCGTTTTTCGCTTCGTACAGCATCGTCGTGTGTACTACATCGTTTCAGCGATCATCATCGCAATTGGCATCATTGCGATGGCGATTTCAATCTCGCGATTTGGCACACCATTTCCTCTGGGCATTGATTTTGTTGGTGGCAGCATCTTTGAATTGCAATTTACTGGCCCCGGCGCTAATGAAGATAGTATAGGTGATGTGTTTTCTGCCAATGGAGCGCCCAATACCAGCATTCAAAGTATAGGTAGCCCTGAAGATTATCGCTGGTCAATTCGTACTGCATTTCAAGACGTCCCTACAACTGAGCAAATTAAATCTGAACTTGCCGAACTGGCGCCTCTGGATATTTCTTCAGTACGTGTAGAGTCGATTTCAGCTTCAGTCGGCGCAGAAGCTTCGCGGGCGGCGGTATTTGCCGTGCTAGTTGCAACATTAGTAGTTACAGGGTATATCGTGTTGGCGTTTCGCTCAGTGCCGAATGCTATTCGCTATGGCGTGTGTGCGATTCTTGCGATGCTTCATGACGTGCTGATTGTTTGTGGTATTGCGGCAATACTTGGCCTGCTTTTCGGTTGGGAAGTGGATGCGTTGTTCCTGACTGCGGTACTCACTGTTGTAGGATTTTCCGTACAAGACACAATCGTAGTATTTGACCGTATTCGCGAGAATATTCCGCGGCGGCTTGGCGAGCCGTACGAAACCATCGTCAATCGTAGTGTGATTGAAACACTGCATCGTTCGCTGGCAACACAGCTTAACGCCTTCTTTATCATGATCGCGATTTTGTTGTTCGGCGGCGACTCTGTGCGCCCGTTTATCACTGTGCTGTTTGTCGGTATGTTATCAGGAACCTACTCATCAATCTTTATTGCAGTGCCGCTGCTAGTTTCGTGGGAAAAGGGCGGGCTGCCGATTGTGGGACGTCGTACACCACCCGCTTCGCCACAGCCACAGATAAGTGAGTCGTAAATGCGAGCATTCGTTGTTGAAGATGGAACCGCCAGGCTGATAGATCGCGACAGGCCTCGGCCAGTCGAAGGTGAAGCATTGTTGAAAGTTCTCAAGGCGGGCATCTGCAATACCGACCTTGAGATCATTCGTGGTTACATGCATTTTTCCGGCGTGCTTGGGCACGAATTTGTTGCTGAAGTTGTTGAATGTACATCAGACTCGTCGTGGGTGGGCAAGCGCGTTGTTGGCGAAATAAATGTCCCCTGCGGAACGTGTGATTTCTGCATTCGAGGCATACCTAGCCAGTGCCGTAACCGCACGACCGTTGGTATTGATCGTCATGATGGTGCTTTTGCTGATTTCATGACTCTGCCTACTCGCTGTCTGCATGCTGTTCCAGATATAGTTAGCGATGATGAGGCGGTGTTTGTAGAGCCGCTTGCAGCCGCTTTGCAGGTCACTGAGCTAGAGCCGATTTCTTCTGGTGCCAATGTCTTGCTTATCGGCGCCGGTAAACTTGGTATTCTTACCGCGCAGGTAGTTGCACTTACCGGGGCAGATCTCCGCGTAGTGGTACGCAGCAATAGGCCAATTCCGATGCTGGAGCAGCTTGGACTGCCCTGGACACGGATTGAGGATTTGCCGCTGAAACAGGCGGATATCGTTGTTGAATGTACAGGCAATGAGGCAGGTTTTTACGCTGCACTTGATCTGGTCAAACCCCGTGGCAGCATTGTTTTGAAAAGCACATACGTTGGCAGTCCGAATGTGAACCTGACGCGGGTTGTGGTTGATGAAATACGACTTATTGGCAACCGCTGCGGCCCGTTTGACAGCGCAATTCGCCTGCTTCAAAGCAAAAAGGTGAACGTACTGCCATTGATTGAAGCACGTTATTCACTGGATGATGCTGACGTGGCGATTGAGCGGGCCGTTGCGCCGGGAACGCTTAAAGTGCTGTTAGAGGTGTAGCGTCATGATTTGCAAGCGGAAGGGTCAGGAAAAAGGTGGTTCCTAGCCCCACCTCACTGTCTAGCCAGATCGCACCCCCATGACCTTCGACAATATGTTTTGCAATCACAAGCCCTAGGCCGGTGCCAGTAGTGAAACTGGAAGTATCCGAGCCGCGAAAGAACTTCTGGAACATTGACCGCTGATTTTCATTGGAAATACCGTATCCGGTGTCTTCAACGGCGATCTCAATCTTCGGCGCGCTATCCTCTTCGACGATTTCCGTGCGCAGCGTAACTTGACCATTATCGCGGTTGTATTTAATTGCATTGGTCAACAGGTTCAGTATAACTTGCTTAATCTTGCCGCGATCTGCCATTACTTCTATTGCGCGAGTGTCTTCTGTTAGCGAAATGCCCCGTTCCTCTGCCTGCTGCTGAACAATGGCAACACATTCATGCAAAAGGCGTGTCAATTCAAACGGATGAATATCTAATTTTGCCCGCCCAGATTCAAACCGCGCTAAATCAAGGTATTCATTGGTCAGTCGAATTAGCCTATCCGTCTCACCTTGCATGGTTAGGATGATATCTGCACTGCGGTCTTCCGGTAAATCCGGACGTAGGAGCAGGGCGGTGCTGGTTTTCAAGGCTAGTAACGGCGTGCGAAGTTCATGCACCATCTCTGACATGAAATCGCTTTGTTGAAACAGTTTGGCATTTTCGATAGCGATGGCTGCTTGCCCGGCTAGAATCGTTAATGTTTTGATATCGTCACTGTTGAAACGCTCTCCCGCCTGTTTGTTAACTGCTTCTAATGCCCCAACGACCTTAGAACGTGCCTTCAGCGGCACTGCCAGCAGATTACGTGTACGAAACTCTAGCTGCTCATCCACCGTTTTGAAGAAACTGGGTTCGCGGCTGGTATCCTGAATGACTCGCGCCTCGCCATGCGTGACTACCCAGCCAGCAATGCTGCCTTCCAGTGGCACAACAATACTTTCGGTTTCCGAAGCTCCCATATTTGACGCAAGCTCAAAGCGCAGTTCACCTGTGGCATCGTCCAGCAGCAAAATGGAAGATGCCTCGCTATCAGTCAGTTCAGTAGCTGCGGAAACGATGTGTCTGAGAAGGCTGGTGAGGTCTAGCGTCGAATTAAGCTGTTGGCTGATTTCAATCAGTCGTTCATATCTTGCTAGCAGCTTTTGTACGACATCAGGCGAGCTTACACTCATGAAAACTCCAGAGTCGGGCAGGTAATACCTAATTTGTGGCGGTTTCTCCAACGGGCATGCGAATGCGCGCGGCGATTTCATCAGAAAGCTTGATCATTTGTGACGACGCAATAGCTGTCGGTTGATACATCACAATAGGGACTTGCTGTTGTTGCGCATGCAGCGCGAGTTCTGAGGCAAGCGCAATAATCGCGCGGATTTCATGCCCCAACATTTGCTCTACATCATTCCATGATGGCGGCGTGCTGGATGCTGCGCGGTTCACCACTACTACATGCGTTCTTGCTGCATCATCACGGCTTCTGTCCAGTTCTTGCAGAAGATCGCGCGCCATGCTTAGCGTGACCGACAGGGGATCAATGACAATCACCAGATGATCCATCTCCGACTGAATACGGGCAACTGTTGGATTAAGGCCACTTCCGAGATCAACGACAACCGGCCTGCCCATTGTGCGCAAGGTTCTCACAAGCTCCAGTACCGCATCAGATGAATATTGAACTGCCCATCTTTCGGCTGTGGGGACGATAGCAGTGTGCGTAGGCCGGAACTATGCACGACAACCTCAGTCTCAATCAATTTGGGGCGTATTTCTTCAATCGGTTTGCTCAGCACGTTGGCGATACCGGGGTTTTTACCCAATCCTAAAGCCAGACCGGTGCTTCCCATTCCCAGACGAATATCCGCTAGAATCGGGTTGTCACCTGCCATATGCCGTGCAGCCGCAATGTTGATCGCGATTGTGCTAGTGCCAACTCCGCCTTTAACTCCTAATACACCGATAGTTGCGCCTTTGGTAGCCGATCCTGTCGTTTTGGAAGGAGTAGCGTTACGACCAATCATCGCTTTTACTCGCGATGCCAGTTCCGCAGGATGTGTAGGCTTGGTTAAATAATCATCAGCGCCCGCCTCAAAACCCGCGACTTTATCATCAATCAGGGTTTTGGCGGTAAACATGATAATCGGAATTGATTTGGTGTCTGGATTTTTGCGCAGCCTGCGACATACTTCCAATCCGCTCATATCCGGCATCATCACGTCCAGAATGATCAGGTCAGGTCTTTCAGCAGCCGCTTTGGCAATTGCCTGATTACCTGCGCTGGCGGCGCTAACTTCATAGCCGTTGCGCTGAAGCATTAGCCCGATCAATTTCAGGCTATCGAGGTCGTCATCTACTACGAGGATTTTTTCTGCCATAATGCCGCCATCGGGTTTACGCCATTGTCACTTTAATGTTATAGCATATATGAGCCTGAATAGCATTGAAGGTAGTATGCTAATTGAACCTGACACCGGTTTTATCTTGATTCAGTTATGATTTCCGCTAGACTCGTAGTCCAGCACAGATGTTCGAGAACAGGTCAATGACAATCCACGTTTTGCCTGAAGATGTCGTCGTGAAAATTGCTGCCGGGGAAGTGATCGAACGCCCCTCCTCGGTTGTAAAAGAGCTGGTCGAAAATTCGTTAGATGCTGGCGCGACGTTTATTCGCATCAGTGTACAGGGAGATGGTCGCCAGCGCATTGAAATCTCTGACGACGGTATGGGTATTCCAAATGATGAGGTTGAAATTGCGTTCGCTCGCCATGCGACCAGCAAATTACGGCAAGCAGACGATCTTTACAGCCTGAATACACTCGGGTTTCGTGGGGAAGCGCTTGCCAGTATAGCTGCCGTCAGCCGGGTTACCTTGACTACCCGCGCAGAGTCTGAAACGCAGGGAACGTTGATACGCCTTGAAGCCGGGCAAATTCGCCAGCGGCGGGGCGTTGGCGTTCCTCGTGGTACGCAAATTGTAGTTGAAAACTTATTCTTCAATACCCCCGCACGCCTTAAATTCCTTAAGTCTGAGCAGTCCGAGAAACGCCAGATTTCATCAATCGTTACCCGTTACGCAATGGCTTACCCTTATGTTCGTTTTGTGCTGGAGCAGGACGGTCGCGAAATTTTTCGTTCCAACGGCAGTGGTCAGTTACTGGATGTGATGCTTGGCGCTTTGGGGCTGGATAATCTCAAGAGCATGTTTGAGGTGAGCGACGCGCATCTTAATGTCCACGTATATGGATTCACCTCTGCGCCGAGTTACAACCGTTCAGATCGCAGCCGTATTACACTGTTTGTCAACGGACGATGGATCACTGATAGCAGCCTGACGTTTGCGGTCACACAGGCATATCACACACTGCTGATGACCGGGCGCTTTCCGGTTGCGGTGCTTATGCTTCAGGTTGCCCCTGAAGATGTAGATGTGAATGTACATCCCACGAAGGCTGAAGTGCGCTTCCGCGATCCTGATGCGATATTTAGCGCCGTGCAGCGTGCGGTACGCCGTGCAGTTATTGATCATGCTCAGCTACCGGCGTTACGTACTGCAAATCGTATGACCGGTGAGTTGGTATGGTCGCCTGAGGGTACCATGATGCAAACCGGCCTTGATCTACAGGTGCTGGATGCGGGGCAGCATGCCAGACATCATGGATTAATTGAATCTACCGACATGAATGATGCCGGGTCAACTAACGAGTTGCACAGACCGCGTACCCTTCCGCTGCTGCGCATTGTGGGGCAGGTGGGCGCAAGCTATATCGTTGCCGAAGGTCCAGCCGGGCTTTATCTGATCGATCAACATGCTGCTCATGAACGCATCTTGTATGAAGCATTCATGTTGGCACATGCTCGTAAAGAGCCTGCCCAGCAGTATACGCTGGACGCACAAAGCATTACGCTTGCGCCAGATCAGGCGCATATATTGGAATCCAACCTCAATCTGCTTGCTGAAATCGGTTTTGAGATAGAACCGTTCGGCCCAAACGTATTTGTGATTCGTGCTGTTCCGGCGATGTTGTCGGACGATGATCCCGTCGCCGTGATTAATCAAATAGTGATGGATCTAGAACAGGGATTATCACCCGGACAAAAGACCATCGAAGACAAGATCGTACTACAGGTGTGCAAACGTGCTGCCGTAAAAGCCGGACAGATTTTGAGCATGGAACAAATGCAAAGCATCATCCGTCAGCTTGAACGCTGCGATTCACCACTCACTTGCCCGCATGGCCGTCCTACCATGATCCATATGGCTAGCGACCAACTTGCCCGCGAATTTGGCCGGCTGGGAAGTTAGATCGAATTCTGCTTCAGCGGCTTTGCCAGCTAAACAGATTCCACGGTGAATCCGGGCTAATCAAACGGTATGCTCCCTGCTCGTTCGGAACCCCGATACTGACGCGCCAGCGCATTTGATGTGTTTGCCCATCTGAGGGTACCATGCTGGCAGGCAGCTCAAAAGATGTATTTCGCGTGACACCGGTGACGGTTTCGCCGGTTAACGTATCTTCGATCTGCACGACGTAAAACTGCTCTGGTTGTAAAATGCCAGCACTTAACCATTGCAACTGGAATGTGCGTGCCGGGGCATTGGCATTCTGAGGTGGAAATACCGGGATCGGCGGCATGAAAGTTGGTGTCGGCGTTGGCGTTTCACTGCCTGAAAATGTTGGTGAAAGCGTTGGTGTGGGGGTAAGCGCCGGCACGTTTACTACTTGCCCTGCAACCAGAAATACATTACAGCCGCTGCCTCCGAACGGCGTACTAAAGTCGCAACCAGCAAAACTAATTGATGGATTTAGGGTCGCCAGAATGGACAGGGTGGTAGCGTTGCTTTCCGCCACACCAATAATCGTTTCGCCTTCGTTTACCGTATATTGAACAATTTCATTCGGAATACTGGGCTGGGTTGGCGCGGGCATCACCGCCAGTGTTTGCTGATAGCCTTCAGGTGTTGGCGTAAGTGTTTGACGCGGGATCAGAATTACCGAGCCGGGTGGAGGCAGCACGTTGATATTGGGAATCTGCGGGTTCATCTCCAATATCTGATTCAGCACGGTAGCGTCGCGGTAATTGAAGGGCGGCTGCTGAATGATAAACAGCAGCGTATCACCTTCCTGGATTGTGTACTCATACGGCCCGGGCGTGCTGGAGGGCGTGTAGGTGAAGGTTGGGGGGCCGGGTGTCCATGTAGGAGAAGGACTTTCAATTTGTGGTCTGAGTGTTACAACATTTTCAAGTGTTACTGATTGTGCCAGCGTTACCGTCGGCGTAGCCGTTTCGGTACTGTTTGACGCTGGTGTAGGGCTAACCTGCGGCACTTGTGCCAGTTCGCATCCTGCGGTCACAATGATCAGTAAGATCGTCGCACTCAAAATTCGTAACTGAGAGAAAATATTAATCACGGTTGGGTTAAGCGTCCTTCCCACGAAAAGGTTCTTGGTGCGGTAGTAAACAAAAGCGTATCTGGTTGATTAGGGTTTACAACTGAAATCGTCCACTCATACTCGTGCCGTCGTTCGTCCGTGCCTTGCCAATTTTGTGGGACAATGAAATAAAGCTCAGTTGTGTCTGCCGTATAACTCGCCCCTGAGCTAAGGTCAGCTGCATTGACACGGTAAACCTCATCCGGGGCAAGGGTTCCAGTTGATTGCCAGCGCAACGTTACGATTTCATCACGTTGGAATACCGCGCGATTATTCGGTGTAAGCGCGTTGGGAGCGTTGTAAGTTGGCGTGATAGTTGGTGTGGCCGTTTCGCTTCCTGAAAGTGTTGGCGAAAGCGTAGCTGTTGGTGTCGGCGCTGGTACGCGGAACATCTGTCCTGGTTGTAAAAACACTGTGCAGCTTTCTCCACCTGTATCATATTGGAAGTCACACTGTGAAAAGGCAACTTCAGGGTTCAACTGCGACAATACTTCGGCGCTGGTATGATACTCGTACATAATTGCGATCATGTTGTCGTTTGGCTCCACTACATGCCACATAACCCCCGGCAGCAAGGTAGCTGAGGGATAAAGTGTAGGCGTGAGTGTTGCTTCCGGCGCAGAAGCCACCGATTGCGAGAGCAATGCGCTTGTATCACCTGTATCGCTTTCGGTCGTCGCTACCTGCTCCTGTAATGCGCCTTCTATCGTCGGTCGCGGGATAAGCAGCGTTTGCCCTGCTTGCAGCGATTCAGCAGACGCCAAATCGTTCATTTCCAGAATCAATGGCAACACATCCATACTGCGGTGACCGCAACTGTAGGCAAGGCTGATCAAATCAGCCCCCGCCTGAACCTGTACTTCACACGGGCCTTCGGTGGGAATCGGCGTTGCAGTTGGCGGAGCGGGAGTTACCGTTGGTAGTGAAAGGGTTGGACGTGGCGTGTTGGTTGCCAGGATAACCGGCCCGGTGGTTAAGGCTGTCGGTGGTATTCCCATAGTTTGTATGGCAATGACAGTGGCTGTTTCGTTAGACGATGCCTCGGCTTGTGAGGTGAACGCGGCAATAGGCAATAGTATCAGGATCGCACAAACAGCGAACACGCCGATCAATAGCCCTGCAAACAGCAATGTTTCCCCGCGTGAGCGCACACCTGATTCAAGGAGATCGGTTTCCCCGAATTGATCCTCATATTGCGGTTGGCTGGTTCCTCGCGTAGTCCCGTTCGACGCCTTCACGTCTGCCAGTGACGTTCCGCAGGTGGGGCAGACGGTTGCATTAGAATGGGTGCGGGTGCCGCAAATCGGGCAAACTTTGAAAGCCAAAGAAAAAATTACCTGAAGGTCGTAAAGAAAGCCATTATAGCCGTAACATGCACGAATACGAGATCGGACGCATACAGGAGTATAATGATCGTGCGGAAATCGGCGCGCGAAAATTACAGGATTTTTGGTCGTGACTGTAGAAGAGAAGCTTATTGCGTATCACCTACATCGCCTGAAGGATCGCGATCCGCAGGTGAGGATGGACTCCATTCATGAACTTGAGGAACTGGGCAGTGTGAAGGTTTTGCCCGCCTTACGCCAGCTCTTTGAAAATGATCCCATTCCTGAGGTGCGCAAAGCCGCACAGGAAAGCGGGCGAAAACTATATCTGAAGGGTGGGGGATAGTTCTAAATCCCGTGCCGTTGATAAGAAAATAGGGGTGCGATTTACGCACCCCCGGGACAAAAGCAGGAACATGACTAGCACATCTCTGCAAGTCGTTCCGTAATTTGTGTTACTTCAGCCTGAAGATCATGCAGTTTTACGCGTTCGCGCTCAACCACGTCAGGACGCGCGCGCTGCACAAACTGATCATTTGCAAGCATCGCCTGTGATCGTGCTACCTGTTCATTTAGCCGTGCAAGTTCTTTGCCCAAACGGTCACACTCCCCGGCAATATCTACTAACCCCGCAAGCGGCAGGAATATGGTTGTTTCACCAACGGTCACTGTGGCGGCCTGTGCGGGTGACACGCTTCCAGAACGCTGGAAACTGAGTGTGCCAATATTGCACAGCCGCGTGAAGAAATAGTCGTATTCTTCTAGTAGCACTAGCACCTCCTCCGGGGCGGCAGCAGCGGCATCAATTTTGCGACCCGGTTCCACTTTGTACTCTTCACGCACATTTCGAATGCCACGCACGAGATCGATTAGAGTGGACATCTTGCGTTCGGCTTCTTCATCAACGTACTGTGTATTTGCTTGGGGCCATTTCGCGGTAATGAGCGCCATGCCACTGTTGGGCAGATATTGCCACGCTTCTTCGGTCACAAACGGCATGAACGGGTGCAGTAAGCGCAGCCCCGTTTCAAGTACGTGTACTAGAATATGGCGCGCCACTGCTTTTTCTGCGTCAGTTCCGGTATACAGCGCTCGTTTGCTAATTTCGATATACCAATCAGCAAATTCGCCCCATAGAAAATCGTCAATTTGCCGGCCCGCTTCGCCATATTGATACGTGTCAAACAACCGCTGCACCGTGCTGACAAGCCCGTTCAAGCGGCTCAAGATCCAGCGCGTGGGCAGGTCAAGCTCCGTAGGCCCGGGAAATTCGGGCTGTGCTTCGTCAGTCAGGTTTGAGGTCACAAAATTGGTCATCTGCCACAGTTTGTTCACAAAACGCCAGTTCCGCTCCACACGCGCTTCGTCCAGATTAATATCATTGCCGGGTGTGCTGCCGGTCACGAGCGCAAATCGCAGCGGGTCAGCACCGTACTGATCCATCAAAACCAATGGGTCAATCACGTTGCCTAAAGTTTTGCTGATCTTGCGTCCTAGCTTGTCGCGCACAAGGCCATGCAGATACACCACCTTGAAAGGCACTTCATCGGTAAACCACAGCCCGAGCATGATCATTCGCGTCACCCAGAAGAACAGGATATCGTAGCCGGTTTCCATCACTGTAGTCGGGTAATAACGCTGCAAGTCCGGCGTGTTTTCTGGCCAGCCCAGTGTACTGAATGGCCAAAACCCACTGCTGAACCACG
>CAZBPB010000009.1:19554-22626 GCA_964493565.1 uncultured Pleurocapsa sp.
AATCGTCACCCTGAGGCGGTGTTCTACCTACGTAAACGTTGCCTTGCCCGTCGTACCATGCAGGAATTCGATGCCCCCACCATAGCTGACGACTGATACACCAGTCCTGAATATTCTCCAACCAGTGGTTGTAAATTTTCTCGAAGCGCTCCGGCACGATCTCAATATCGCCCTCATGAACCGCTTTCAGCGCTTTTTCCGCTAGCGGCTGAATCTTCAGAAACCACTGGGTGCTGAGCAGAGGCTCCACAATCTCGCCTCCACGTTGTGAGCGAGGTACTACCATGCGGTGCGGACGCACTTCTACAGTAATTCCTAGCCCGGTCATCGCTTTCCACAGGTTTTCACGCGCTTCAAATCGGTCTTGCCCCGCAAAAGGACCAGCTTCGGCATTAAGTGTAGCGTCGCGATTCATGATGTTGATTAACGGCAGGTTGTGGCGCTGCGCAAGTTCATAGTCATTAAAGTCGTGCCCCGGAGTGATCTTGACTGCCCCGGTACCAAATTCGCGCTCCACATACTCATCGGCCACAATCGGAATACGACGGTTCAAAACAGGTACCAGCGCATACTTGCCGATGAAAGCCTGATAACGCGGATCATCAGGATGCACAGCAATCGCTGTATCGCCCAGAATTGTCTCGGGACGCGTGGTGGCCACGGGAATGAAATTGCCGTCTTCCAGCGGATAGTTAAAGAAGTACAGCTTACCGTCTTCCTCTTCTCGCTCTACTTCCAGATCCGAGACGGCGGTTTGTAACCCCGGACTCCAATTCACTAGCCGTGGGCCGCGATAGATCAGCCCCTGTTCATACAGGCGTACGAACACTTCTACCACCGCATTTGATAGGCCGTCATCCAGTGTAAAACGTTCGCGATCCCAGTCGCAGCTTGCGCCTAAACGGCGGAGTTGGCGGATGATTGTGCCGCCGTACTTTTCTTTCCATCCCCATGTACGGGCGAGGAATTCTTCGCGGCCAACTGCCTCACGACTAGTGCCTTCATCCTGTAGCATCTTTTCCACCTGCAACTGCGTCGCAATACCAGCGTGGTCAGTGCCGGGTACCCACAGCGCCGCTTTACCGCGCATCCGCTCATAGCGGATCATCAAATCTTCCAGCGTGGCAAACAATGCGTGACCGATATGCAGGGCCCCGGTCACATTTGGTGGTGGCATACTGATGACGAAGGGTTCGGCATCAGCCGAAGCAACCTCCGGCTTAAACCAGCCGTTTTGCTGCCACCAGTTGTATAGCCTTGGTTCGGCCTCGGTAAAGTCAAACGTCTTGGGCATTGATTTCAGCATTTCACACAGCCTCACTTAGCGTTTATGTTTCATCCATAAGGGCGATCGTTTGATAGCTAGTGGTTTACGGGCGATGAGCACTCGTTCGGTACGATCAGGGTAATCTGTGATCTCTTCAAACCCTACTTCTAGCAGCACCACTTTGACTTCGTCGGTTGAGAGTGGGCGATAGTTAACTGACCTCCGGATTGTCTGGTAGTCGGGGTTTTTGCCTTCTACGATATATAGGTTTTGCGTAGCAATAACTGGTGGCCCATCATCCCAGTCCCAGAGGTCAAAGGTGATGAATTCGTGTTCACCTTCGTCCTGATGAGCCAACCCCGGAATGAAGCGTGGTCGATCTTCCATGAATGGCCCGAAATCGCGCATCCCGATCACCAGCGTACCGCCTTGCCTGAGCAGTTCATAGAATGACAAAAGCGCGAGTTCAATCTCATCATCGTTAAGCAGATGGGGTAGGGAGTTGCCCTTGCTAATCACAGCATCGAAAGGCGGTTTCACCAGATCGAGCAAATGCTGAAAATCACCCTTTATGAAATCCAATCGTTCGCTCACGTAGTATTGAGCGGCAAATTCGCGGGCTTTTGCCAGCATCCCCGGGCTGGGGTCAACTGCCGTAACTGCGAACCCGAGCTGCGCCAATGGAATAGCCTGTGCGCCAGCACCGCATGAAGCATCCAGCACTCGCTCAATCCCACGATTGCGGAATATAGAACCCTCACGCTCCATCTGGATCTCCCAATCCCGGTAGAACATGGGATAGTAATCGGCGATAGCATCATAGAACGGGTTAGTATCGTTCAAGCGCAGCATGGTCGCCCCTTCTCTCCAGACAAAATAAAAACCCTCTGACGCAAGGACGAAAGAGGGTTTCCGTGGTACCACCTTGATTTTCAGGCAGCATATAAGACCGCCTGAACGCTCGTACGGGATAACGGACGCCTCCGGCACAGCTTAATCTGCAGGTTTGCATTTCAGCAGCGCAACTCCCGGGTGACATTCTGCGCCTTTCACCGGGCGAGCTTCCAGCCTAAGGCTCGCATTCTCTATCGGCGACGGGGGCACATACTCTTCCCGTTCATGGTTGTTCAATATGTAGTTGATATTTGCAGTATATCACCACCGCTAAAACCGTCAATCCTGTTTCACGATGTTGGCGGCGCGGTGGCTTTTTGATGCTGGCGCAGTAAGCTGCGAATACGATCTGCAACCATGTCAATTGCCACCAGATTTTGACCGCCTTCAGGGATGATCACATCTGCGTATCGTTTGCTTGGCTCTACAAATTCGAGGTGCATCGGACGTACAGTCGAAAGATACTGGTTAATGACCGAATCAGGGGTGCGTCCCCGTTCGTTTATATCGCGCTTTAGCCGGCGGATAAAGCGTAAATCGGCATCCGTATCCACGAATATCTTTACGTCAAACAATGGGCGTAAGGAAGGCTCTGCCAGCACCAGAATACCTTCTATCAGCACAATCGGATGTGGGGCGATGGGCAGCGTTTCTGTTGTACGCATATGCTTCGTGAAATCGTAAATCGGGATAGCGACAGGATCCCAATTTTGAAGCTGCAAAATATGCTCGCGCATATAGGCAGTATCTAGCGAGTCGGGATGGTCATAATTTAGGATGCGCCGTTCTGCTATTGGCACACCGGAAAGGTCTTTGTAATAGGCGTCGTGTGGGATGTAAGCAATATTATGACTGCCTACACGTTCAAGGATGGCGTTGGAAATCGTGGTTTTGCCTGAACCTGTTCCGCC
>CAZBPB010000010.1:0-22591 GCA_964493565.1 uncultured Pleurocapsa sp.
ACTTGGCTTCGGGTTAGTATTGGGGGCAATCTGCGCTTCCCTACCCGGACAATGGCGCGTATTACCATCTGGATCGCTGTTGATGGTCGGAATCCTTTGCCTTCAACTACTCACTTTCCAGTCTCAAGTTCCGGATCGTGTACCCTATCGTGACATTTTCAGCGTGATATCTGCCGAAGCCGGAGCAGATGACGTAATTCTACTGCGCGAGGCTGGCGAGACAGATGGATTCGTAGACTGGCAAATCCGTCACTATCTTCCACCATCGCTTCAAAGTGCCGTAACCACCGACCCGGAGGGCGCTTCTTCCCACCGGCGCATCTGGTTCATAAGCGGTGAATTGCTTACCGATGAGATTCAGACGCTGTTTCGCTCACTGGAAGCCACCCATCCCGTCCAGCGCGTATTGGGCGATTGCACCCGCAGTTGGTGTTATGTCGCCCAGTTGATGGAGGCACCTCCTACCGATACGCCAATCGTCTTTGGTAACGTTCTACCTTTCTATGGGGCAGATATTGATTCTGTCACCCCGGATTCAGTCAACCTGCGCTTGTGGTGGCAAACCAATGACACTGTTCCACTCGACTATTCGATTGGCATACACGTTTTGAATCAGGAGGGTCAGCTTGTCGCGCAAATAGACGGGCCAATTCAACAATATGGCGTGGAAACGTTACAAACATCCACAATGGAGTCGGGTAAAATCTATATGGATGTTCGCACGCTACCATTATCTGCAAACATACCCGCCGGGGACTATTCGCTTAACCTCATCGTCTACCAGCCCTGGGATAGCACTCGTCTCACAATTGCGAATGGAAGCGACATTCTACAGATAGGTAGTATTACCCTGCCATAGCAGATACATTTACCTTTCAAAAAATCTTAAAAAGCGGCATTACATGGACTCTGATCCTCTGTTAACATGGATAGGCTTAAATGAACGGTCAAAATCCATCAATGGCAACTGCTTCAGAATTCACCACACAATCCAACGTTAAAAGTGACCGCAGCAGCCCTGCTCGCTTCATCTGGTCGCATATTCGCCGTCATCCGATCTATGGCATCTTAATGCTGATCGGCGCTTTCGCAAACGCTGCGCTTGCCGGAGCGGTCTTTTACTTGATAGGTGGCGCCTTCAATGCCCTGAATGCGGGTGAAGGGCTTGATGCGGTTGCCAGATTCGGTCTAGCGATTATCGCTTCGCAGGGGCTGCGCGCAACGCTGCAAATTATGCGCAACTTCTCGGCGGAAATTTTTGCCCAGCGCATTGAGCGGGATGTTCGCGACGAGTTATATGCCAGCCTTTTGGGCAAAAGCATGACTTTCCATGATTTACAGCCAGTAGGCGAAATTATGGCGCGTGTGACCAACGATGTGCGCGAACTTAATTTCATGATGAACCCCGGCTTCAATCTGATCATCGGCTCAGGTATGTTCTTGATCGTGCCGCTGTTCTCTTCGTTTGCGCTGTATCCGGCGCTGGTCATTCCCCCGGCAATATTCCTTGTTGCCTACGTTATCGTGCAGTATTTCTATCTGCGCCGCCTTACACCAATCGCTGATGATGTGCGCGTTAGCTTCGGGCGTATGAATGCCGATGTGGAAGAAACGCTGGAAGGTCTGCAAGTTGTAAAAGGCGCTGCGCAAGAAGATTTCGAAGAGCGCCATTTTGACACCCTGTTGGACGAGGTACGCCGGAACACTATACGCCAATACGATGTAGAGGCGCGTTACCTTCCCATGCTGCTGCTAGGTCTTGTCATGTCCGGTGGTTTCGCCCTCAGCGTTGTCCTTTATCTGCGCGGTGAAATCAACATCGGCACTTTAATTGCTTACAGTGGTCAGCTCGGGTTGTTTGGCTTTCCAGTATTTAGTTCGATGTGGTCATTTTCAAACCTCGCAAGCGGTTATGCGAGTTCAGGACGTATCCTTTCCATTCTGAATATCGAAACGGATCTCGATCAGAATGTCGAAGGTCACACGGGCAGAATTCGCGGCAGTATTCGTTTCGAACATGTCGAATTTGGCTACCACGCGGAAGACAATACGCCGGCACTACACGATATCAATTTTGAAGTTTACGCGGGAAAGACTGTTGCAATTGTAGGGCAAACAGGCTCCGGTAAAAGCACTATCACCAAGCTGATCAACCGTATTTATGATTCAGATTCTGGAAGCGTTGAAATTGACGGTATCAACGTTAAGGATTGGAATTTGCAGTCTCTGCGTTCGCAAGTGAGCGTGATTGAACAGGATATCTACCTGTTTAGCAAGACGGTTGCCGAAAATATTGGCTTTGGAAAGCCAGATGCAACTCGCGAAGAGATTGAGGAAGCCGCAAGGAAGGCGCAAGCGCACGAATTTATTATGAGCTTCCCTGAAGGCTATGAAACTGTCGTCGGACAGCGCGGCGTCACACTCAGTGGTGGTCAGCGGCAAAGGCTGGCGCTGGCGCGGGCTTTTGTGACTGATCCGCCGATTCTAGTGTTGGATGACAGCACAAGCGCGATTGACAGCGCCACCGAGGACAAAATCCAGAAAGCAATCTGGACAGCCGCTGAAGGGCGCACAACACTACTGATTACTCACCGACTTTCACAGATTCGATGGGCAGATCATATTATCGTGCTGCGACAGGGTCATGTCGTCGCGCAGGGGAATCATGATCAATTGATGGCAAGCTCACCAGCATACCGGCGTATATTTGCACGTTACGACGATACGCCGAACAGTCAACAAACGGATGATGCAGTAAAGGTGGCACAGGAATAATGTTTGGCGATCTTGCAGCCGATAAATACGACCGCCATTACGGCGACAGCAAGCTTCTAAAGCGATTGTGGCAATACTTCCGGCCAGAATGGCCTTCAGTACTAACAGTCTGCATACTGGTAATTGCAGGCTCACTGGTATTTTCGCTGTTTCCAATTTTGATGGCACAGTCCATCCAGATGTTACAGACAGGCGCGCCACAGCAAGATGTCGCTGTTCTAGTTGTTGCTCTATTCGCCGCTGGCATCGCCGACTATGTGTTATTCAACTTCCGCCGCCGTCTAATCGGACGTGTGGTTGCCAACGTCGTCAACATCATCCGAAAAGACGCATTCCAGGCAGCCATCAACCGCGATTTGTCATTTTACGATGAGAACAAGACCGGCAAGATTGTCAGCCGTATTACCAGCGATACGCAGGAACTGAACTCGGTTATTGTTGCGACAACCGATATGATCGGTCAGTTCTTTGAATTTATTGTCATTTTCCTTGTACTGCTTACGCTGAACTGGCAGCTTACACTGTTAATGATGCTGTTGATGCCACTCATTGTCGGCATTTCTTTTGGTTTTCGGGCGCTAGCGCGACGGGCAACACGGCAAGGCTCGCGGGCAATGGCGGCGGTCAATGACAACATTCAGGAAAGTGTCACTGGAATCAGCGTCGCCAAGAATTTCCGTCAGGAAGCGCTGATCTATGACGAATTTGTCACTATCAATAATCAATCGTATCGCATCAATCTGGTTCGAGGTTTTGTACTAGCACTGGTGTTTCCCGCACTAAACTTTACGGCCGGTTTTGCTTTCGCTGGAATATTATATGCTGGGGCAGTAGCGGTGCTTAACAACACCATTCTATTAGGCGAATGGTTTTTATTCATTCAGGGCGTTGACCGCTTTTTGTGGCCATTCATCAATCTCTCTAGCTACCTATCACAGATTCAGCAGGGTTTGAGCGCTACTGAGCGTATTTTTGCGTTGATTGATGCCGAAAATACGGTGATACAGACCGAAGCATTACCCGTTCCCCCGCTTACAGGGGATATTGAATTCAAGAATGTTACTTTCGCCTATAAAACAGGCGAAGTGGTGATGAAGAATTTCGACCTGCATATCAGCCCCGGTGAAAGTGTCGCCTTTGTGGGGCATACTGGCGCAGGCAAGAGTACCATTGTCAAGCTCATCTCACGCTTTTATGAGTTTCAGGAAGGCGAAATCCTGATTGATGGTCGAGACATTCGCACATTGGATGTGCAAGAATATCGCCACCAATTAGGACTCGTACCTCAGCAGCCATTCCTATTCAGCGGCAGCGTAATGGAGAATATTCGCTACGCCCGTCCCGAAGCTTCAGATCAGGAAATAGAGGAACTGGCGCATGCCATCGGTAATGGCGAGTGGATGGACTCATTACCAAATGGCTTGTACAGCGAGGTTGGCGAACGCGGCGCACGTTTGAGTATGGGGCAACGACAGTTGGTCAGCTTGATGCGTGTGCTGGTGCAGCGTCCGGCTATCTTCGTGCTAGATGAAGCAACTGCCAGCATTGACCCATTTACTGAGGCTCAAATTCAGGAAGCACTCGATTTAATTCTTGTGCGTTCAACCTCTATCCTAATCGCCCATCGTCTGAGCACTGTTCGCAGCGCAGATCGCATCATTGTGCTTGATCATGGGCAGATTATTGAAGAAGGCAATCATGAGTCACTGCTGCGACAAGGTGGACATTACGCCGAGCTATATAACACCTATTTCCGGCATCAATCGCTCGATTACATCGAAACCGCTAAGACAACTCTGAGCACTGAGCCGGCGTAAAAATGACTAAGCCGCCGTGGGAAATCCTGCTATTTGGCGGCGCATCGGGTGTGGGTAAAACAAGTGTTAGTTATAAAATCGCCCGCCATTTTGGTGTTGGAATCACTGAAATTGATGATTTTCAGGTTATCCTTGAAAAGCTGACCACGCCTGAGCAGCAGCCGGTGCTGCATTACTGGCAAACACATCTGCAATTTACAAATCCTTCGGTGGTTCAAATTGTTGAGCAAACCATTGCTGTAGGCCGTGTTATGGCGCCGGCGTTGGAAGCGGTGATAGCGAACCATCTTGAAAGCAGTTCCCCGATCGTACTGGAGGGCGATTTCATTCTTCCGGCATTGGCGGCACGAAGTTTCTTTGAAGAAATTCCCAGTCAAGGCCGTGTGCGCGGCATATTCCTCTATGAGCCTGATGAAAGTCAGATCATCGCCAATTACTTGCAGCGCGAACCTGAACGGGGTGAACAAAAGACTCGCGCGCAGGTGAGCTGGCTTTATGGAGAGTGGTTAAGAGAAGAAGCCGAGAAACTGGGGGTTATGGTTATGCCCTCGCGACCATGGGATACCCTACTAGACCGATTGACTGATTACCTGCAAAGTTGATTGCAAAGAAAATTATGCCAACAACGCATGTTCTAAAAGCTGAACTGGACACCCTACACGGTCGCTTTTCGCGAGAGATACCGCCTGTTCTAACAATTGATCCCGGAGACAGTGTACATTTTCAATGTATTGAGGCAGGTTGGAAAGTTGAACCATTTACGAAGGAGGGTATTTACGATCGCGCCGAATTTCCGGGTCGAAATCACATTCTAGATTCTGGACACGCGCTGAGCGGGCCGGTTCATATTCGCGGCGCAAAACCGGGGACGACACTCGCCGTGCGCATCAATCATCTTCGTCCGGGCACATGGGGCAGCACCTATGCAGGTGGATGGGTTAGTGACTGGAACGAAAGATTAGGGATCACAACGGATGGTATCATTCACCGGTGGGTTCTCGAACCTGATACGCTGATCGGGCGCAACCAGCATGGGCATACTGTGAAACTCAATCCCTTTATGGGTGTGTATGGAATGCCCCCCGCCGAACCCGGCAATCATCCTACTCCACCGCCCCGCCGAACCGGTGGCAACATTGATTGCAAAGAATTGATCGCTGGCAGTACCTTGTACTTACCTGTTGAGGTTGAAGGCGGCTTATTCAGCGTGGGCGATGGACATGCTGCGCAGGGTGACGGTGAAGTTAGCGTCACAGCTATTGAATGCCCGATGGATCAGGTTGATCTCACTTTTGATGTGATTGAAGACATGCCGCTGGATACACCTGTAGCGAATACACCTGTCGGCTGGCTAGCGCTGGGCTTTCATCAGGATCTGGATGAAGCAGCAGCCATTGCACTTGAACAAATGCTGATGCTGATGAACCGACTGTACGGCCTTGCAAAATTGGATGCGCTGGCACTGGCAAGCGTTACAGTTGACTTGCGCATTACGCAAATAGTCAATGGCGTGCGCGGCGTACATGCGGTGCTGCCTCACGGGGCAATCGGTCGTTCAAACAATAAAGCCTAGGCTGTCCCGAAGGTCACTCCCAGTGAATTTAGCCATTTTCGGTAAGCAATCGCTGTACGATCACTGCGCAGATGCAGTTCTGCCTGCAAGTCTAACGGTAGTCGTTCAGGACGCTGCGATTCTACAATCGGGATGTCCTGAGCCGATACGGTATCCTGAAATTCCCGCAGCTGCTGTTCAGGAATTTCATAACCATAGTTCATATTCATCCACATCCAGCCCTGCGTTTCAAATTCCGAAACTGGCGTCACCGCAAACAAAATAGAAAACATCTGCTCTGCCTGCTTCACAAAATAGGCTGTTAATGGTCGAAGCGCCTGATAAGTATAGGCTACGTCCTTTCCGATACCTGTGCCATCAGGATCAGGTTGCCAGACGCGAATATCACGCGCAATCACACCATTTTCATTAACCTCGGCTTCGTAATTACTGATTTCAGTATGGCGCGGGTCACCAAGATAACCTTCATGCACAAACGGGAAATGCGCCACATCCAGAAAGTTTTCAACTACACGCGGCGCGCTGGCATGAAAATGATACGGGCCGCAGGCAATCTTACGAAATTCGGGCTGATCCCATTCTGCAAACGGCGGCACATCGCGGGTAGGCTCTCCAAGCGAAACCCATATCCAGCCGTAACGCTCACGGGCGTGGTAAGTTTTTACACGCGCGCGAATGGGCGGAATCTGTTCCGGGTGTGCGGGTATGGACACACACTTTGCTTCGGTGTTATATACCCAGCCATGATACGGGCAAATTAAGCAGTCGTCCTGTACCCTCCCCAGTGACAATCGCGTACCACGATGAATACACAAATCCTGCCAGGCACGTACCTCATCACCCGTTCGCCAGACGACAATATCCTCATCAAGCAACCGGGCTGCTTTGGCCTGGCCATTTGCAACCTCTTCAGATCGGGCAACCACATGCCATTCGTTTAACAGAACAGGATCGTTGATCATTTAATTACACCTCAAACAAAAATGGGCGGCATCCTCGCTTGCAGACACCGCCCATTGAATAGAGCGTTTATTGACTAAGTGCTTGCGCCGCTCATGCCTTCCAGAAGCAAGGGAAGGAACCAGACATCCAGCGGATCAACCCATTCACCTTCTGCCGCGAGTTCCGTGCCGTCTTGCAAGTTCAGCGGCCCTTGCCACAGCATCAGACGGTCGGCGTTTTCTGGATCACTACCAAATGCAGCCTGATCTACCATGAACTGATCGAGAAGCGCGGTATCTTCTTCGCCGAGTACGGCGCCCAGCACGAAGCCAATCGGTGAGTTATCGGGATCGTTAATATCTGGCCAATATGGCGCTTCCCAGATCCACGACTGCTCCCAGGTGCCATCACGTACCTGCTGCACCAGATCGGCATAGTACGGCCCCCAATTGTAGAACGGTACGCCGATACAAGATTCATTCGCTTCGGTGCATGCGGCAATATAGTCATATGGAATTGCCCATACCGACTCGCCAGCAGCAGCGCGCTGCGCCGCCACAGTTAAGGCTTCGGTAGTGTCAATGCCAGACAATACCACATCGGCCCCATTATCAAACAAGGCGTTCGCTTCCTCAGTAGGATCGAGGGTAACACCGGGAATATTGAACCAGAAGCCGATCCAGGTCACATTAAATTCAAGATCAGCGGGATCATTACCCAGTACGGTTTCCCAGCAATATTTTGCGCCCAGGTAGGCTGAGGCCGCATGGCGACGGGTCTCAGCGTTGATCAGGGGGCCGAGATAGCCGATCTCACCGGTTTCAGTTTGCAGCGCAGCCGCACAACCTGCGATTGATTTTGCCCATTCCATCTGACCGTTGTAGTTGCCCACATTTGGCGGCGCACCATTCAGCACATTGCTGCCAGTCACGTTCACAAAAGTGATTTCCGGAAAGGCCTCAGCAACAGCATTGGTGTCTTCTTCAAATGCATCCGATGTGGTGATGATCAGTTGAGCGCCTTCATCAACCATATTCTGCACAACATCATGCAGCGTTGTTTCAGGAGCATCTGCCGGGTTCAAGCTGTCGAAAACCAGCGCCGTGGCGCCAGGCACATTGGCCGTCACATATTCCGAACCCTCAAAGTGAGCTTGACTCCAACCATGATCGGTTCGGGGGCCAACCAGTACCACGCCAAAAACAATTTCTTCGTCCTGCGCGGCCAGCGGCATCACTCCAACAACTAACATTATGCCGACGATTACCCAAAAAATCTGTTTTACACGCACGGTAGCTCCTCCTGAATGCGCAATCAGCCAAACCAGCAATTTTAGACCACAACCAAATTCAAGCACTGTTAAATATCACGATTTCTGACACGATTTCTTGTGAGGTTTGTTATGGAAACCAACCTCGTTTTGAAGACTATACATGCAGCCTATCGTCGGCCGGGCCAGATGTCATGTAACCCGAACACAGGCGAACCCCATGTAGCCCTATTGCCATGCAGAACACATTCCATAGGCATCCCTTCATCAATGAATAAAAAAGGGACGCTAGCTTCAGCGTCCCGCCTGATAGCATACGATTAGAGTTTAATCGTCACGAATATTAACGTCAAACTTCTTTCCCGCGCCCTTGTTCCCGGGTTTAGTGAGTTGGCGGTGAAGCCGAGATTTAATGTTCCTTTGTAGAAACCTGATCTGTAGCGCCACTCGTTGATTCCCACTCGGTTACTATCTCACTGACCCGCTGCCCCTTGCCTACAAGAGTCCTGGTCACTTCAGGTTCGGCTGTTAAGAGCAGTTTATGAGCTTCCAGATGAATATCGGCAAGCTGTAGCTGTATGCCTAGCGCAGAGAGATCTTCTTGAAGCTGAACCAACATTTCAACGGCGGAAATATCAATATGCGGCGAGGCACTCAGGTCCATTATGACAAGTTTTGTTTGCCCACCGTCAACAAGGCCAACAATGTGTTCACGCACATTCGAAGCGTTCGCAAAAAATAGATTGCCATCCACACGGTAGATCAATACGCCGCTCACAGGCCGTGCCTGCTCAACAGTTTCCACATCCATATAGTATTCGGTACCAGGCACACGCCCAAGAACCACCATACGCGGATAAGATATGCGCCAGAGAACATTTAAGACCGACATGATGACGCCGATGAGGATGCCTTCTAGCATTCCAAAAGCTAAAACGCCAAACATAGCCCCCATCGCAATCCAGAATTGGCGACGGCTCACCCGAAACAGGCGGCGCAGTGCCCTGGCGTTAAACAAACCGCGTACAGCAATAATGACTACCGCCGCTAATATCGACTCTGGCACCGTTGCAAATAGGGATGGAAGTAAAATAACGACCACGCAGATGACGATTGCGGCAAATAATCCGGTTAACTGGGTTTTGCCTCCAGAGGCATCGCTCACGGCAGAACGTGAGAGGCTGGGACCAACTGCCATTCCCCCTCCAAGACCTGAGGAAATATTGGCAACACCTAATGCCAGCAATTCCTGGTTCGGATCAACCTTCTCTTTGTGTTTTTCTGCCATGGTACGTACTACGCTCATCCCCTCGACAAAGGCCAACAGGAAAGCTGCAAACGCTGTTGGCAGCAAGCCTCTTACAGTCTCGTAACTAATGGGGGGAATACTGAGATGTGGCAGTCCCTGCGGCAGCACGCCGATTGTATGGAGATCATCACTCCAACCCGCCAGGGCTACGATTGCACCAGAGGCTAAAACCACGATCAACGCTACCGGAAGTTTTCTAAAGAACTTCTCGCCGAAATACAGTGCGACAATACCTGCAATACCTATTCCCAATGCCAGCATATTGGTTTCGCCAAGCTGCGAAACGATCATTGCAATTCGTTCGAAAAAGTTATCGCCGCCACCGGGAACACCGAATAATTTTGGAAGCTGTGTTGTGGCAATATAGAGTGCCGCGCCAGCGGAAAACCCGGTTAGCACGGGTTCAGACATAAAATTAACAATGAAACCGAGCCGTATCGCAAAAGCAACAAGGCCGACAATGCCCACCATAATTGTTAAAAGCGCCATAGCTACAGCATATTGGGTGGGATCAACCAGTTCCAGTACGGCAACACCGCTGGCCACCATTATTGCCAGCGCCGATGTGGCACCAACGGCAGCATGTTTAGAAGTACCGAAAATAACATAGGCAAACATTGCCAAAATGCTGGTATAGAGGCCGGCAGCGGGCGGCATTCCGGCAAGCGAGGCATAGGCAATCGCTTCAGGGATCGTAAAAGCCCCCAAAGTTAGCCCCGCCAATATATCGAAACGAAGCCATGAGGGCTGATATTTAGGCAACCAATCAATTATCGGTACATATTTACCTAGCCGGGCGCGGAGAGACTGCTCAGGAACTGGTTGCTGTGTCACTGCCATAACCACCTCGTTACTACAACTGAAAGAGGATCTTATTGAACTTCAGTTAGGGATAAGAAGTCCGACTAAAAAGGGCTACTTCTCAGACGCTCATCCTCATCGCTGGTCAGGGTGAGTATCAAGATCACCGCTTATCCATATCTAACGATTCAAAAGTGTGTGCGCGGCAAGTTTTTAGGCTAGCGAAAGAAACTATAACGCGCTCAGTCCTCAAGTTCTACGGCCATAGCAACTGCTTCGCCGCCGCCGAGGCATAATGCAGCGATACCCCGCTTCAAGCCGCGATCTTGCAGCGCATGTATCAAGGTAGTCAGCACCCGCGCACCGCTTGCGCCCAGCGGGTGACCCAGGGCAATTGCACCACCGTTCACATTCAATTTCTCAGGTGGCAGTTCGTAGCCATCGCGCTTTAACCCTTTAAGATCAGCTAGAACTTGTGCAGCAAAAGCCTCGTTAACCTCGAATAAATCAACATCATCCATCGTCCAGCCTGCGCGTTCCAGCGCCACGGGAATTGCCTTGACCGGCGCATAGAAAATCCATGATGGCTCTACCGCTGCCTGCCCATATGCCACCACCCGCGCAACCGGACTATGACCATATTTCTCTGCATAAGTACGGCTAGAAACAATCGTCGCGGCAGCCCCGTCATTAAGCCCGGGGGCATTACCAGCAGTCACCTTACCACCACTTTTGAAGGCGCCGGGCAACCTTGCAAGCGCTTCCATTGAAGTATCCGCGCGTATCGGCTCGTCATCCTGAATAACGATATCGCCTTTCTTAGAGGAAATGACTACGGGCGCAATTTCAGAGCGAAACCGTGCAGAGGATGTCGCCGCGGCGGCCTTCTGATGGCTGTTCAACGAAAATGCGTCCATCTCATCGCGCGAAACTTCGAATTGTTCGCCAATAAATTCGGCTGCGCTGCCCATTGCCCAATCGCAAAAACTGCACCACAGGCCGTCAGTTTGCAGTGAATCGCGAAGCTGCACGTGACCGTACTTATGCCCCTGGCGATGGGTATCGTCCAGATAAGGGGCACGGCTCATACTTTCAGCGCCGCCCGCCAGATACAAGTCGCCATCTCCTGACTTAATCGCATTGGCTGCAAGCATCACCGCCTTCAAACCGCTGCCGCACACTTTATTGACTGTCACTCCACCCACAGTTTCCGGGATACCTGCGCCGATACTTACCTGACGGGGCAAAGCCTGCCCGGTGCCAGCGCTAACCACATTACCCAGAATAACTTCCTGTATATGCGCGGGGTCAATACCGCTGCGTTCCACAGCAGCTCTGGCAGCGACCTGCCCCAATTCAGCGGCGGTTAGTGTGGACAGTCCGCCTAGAAAACGCCCTATCGGCGTGCGCGCAGCAGCGAGTATGACAACATCATTCGCCTGTTTTTCGTATGACATCTGTAGACTTCTTCCTAATCGGGATTATTCCAACGTTCGTTTAGTTCACGCCACGTATTTTCAAGCGTATCCGGAATGACACGAGTTTGACCGACTACAGTCATAAAATTTGCGTCACCACTCCAGCGAGGCACTAAATGTAAATGATAATGTCCGGCTATTCCCGCACCAGCCGCCTCACCAATATTAGCCCCTGTGTTAAAGGCTATTGGATTGTATAAATCCCGCAAGATCGCTAAGGTTCGATTGGCGGTGATCATCAAGTCCAGCAGCGCGGGTTCAGCGAGCTGTTCCTGTGACGATATATGCTCATAAGGCACCACCATAACATGCCCATTGTTGTAGGGATAGACGTTCATGATCACATATACATGTTCAGACCGTCCAACAATGAGACTTTGCCCGTCATCGTATTTCGGTGCATCACAAAATATGCAACCACTGGCGGGCTTCGTCTCACTGCGAATATAAGCCATCCGCCACGGGGTATAGAGATGATCCATTTCAGCAGGCTCGCACATAGCGGTATTTGCGGCGATTATACGAAGGCCGCCCGCTGAATACAATCCGAGTATAGTTTATAAACAGTTTCTCCATTTAGGTTTAGTTCTTCGCGGGAAGTCACTAGTATCTTTATTTTGGCAGCATGACTCAATATTTCGGATACCAGCGAAGCGCTGTTCAAGGCGTATTCAAAGTTGTCTAGGATTAGAAGCACACACTTATGTTTCAAAAAATCAAATAACTGTTGAACTGCTGAACGCCCATCCCGCTCAAGATGTAAACCAATGTTGTTGGCAATTGCCGAAATCAAACCCTCCTGTGAATCAACAGAAACCAGAGGAACAAAACACATGCCCTGCGCGAAATCATTAGCAGCTTCTTCCGCCACTTTTAGCGCAAGGCGTGTTTTCCCCATCCCGCCGGGTGAATGAATAGTGATTAAGCGAATTGCAGGATCAAGCAGGAATTGTTGAAGAGTCTCAATTTCATGAAATCGCCCGATAAAAGGAGTGAGTTGTGCAGGCAATTTTGCGCTAGCAGGAAGCGTGGGCGAATCAACCAGCCCCACTCGTACAGCCCACGCCGCCGCCTGCTGCCGGTTTTCAACACCCAGTTTGTTAAAAATCTGGCGGTTGTACCATTTGACTGTCGTATACGCGATAAATAGTGTATTGGCAATTTCACGGTCAGATAAATTGCGCGCTAATAGCGTGAGAATTTCCTGCTCACGTTTGCTCAGCGGCTCATAGATTTCCTGATGTGAATAATCCCTACCCATGATAGCCGTGTGGGAGAGTCTCAACGAAAAGGACAATCTTATATATTATCTGTAATAGAAATCTGAAAAGCTAAGAAATGCGGTCTTGGCGCATACGCTAGCTAGAATTCTTGCACTTGAAGTTAGTCGCCTGAATTTCTGAGGTGAAGAGGAAGTGGCTGTAATTGTGAATACTATCTCACCGGCTTTTCCTTCATTAAACGGCTGTAATTGCCCGCCCAATCTGTTTCTTTGCTGGTGAACTTGATGACCGTTATGTCGCTTACTTTTGGAAACAGCTTTGCTAGCAGAGCAGGCAGGTCTTCCCACCGATCTTCCATCACCATAGCCTGTAGTTCATCAGCCATGCGCCCCGCCCATGCCCAGCGCTGGCGCAGTTCTTCAGCCTTCATGTAGTAATCGCGGTTATCCCACACGCTTGCAGAAGCCTCAATGCCTTCATCAACTTTGCGAAGTGCGAAGATCATCGTCGCTGCCATATCACGGGCTTCATCATCTAGTCCCGCTTTTACGCTCAATCGGCGTAGCATTTCGGCGGCAAGGCGCATTTGCTGGTTGCGTTGTTTCCCGGTGCTATCAGTATTGATTACGCGGCCCATTACGTCGGCGCTCCTGAAAATACAGTAAGTCAAAGTGAGTGCTAATATGTCATGTCATACAATGATATGCGCGCGTTGTGAAAAGGAATGCTGTTCTGGAGGCTTAGTTCCCGCCTGCCGGGCGAATGCCCTTGTAGATTTGCCGTCCGCTAATTGCTCCCAGTATCGTTTTCGGTGGGCGGGATAGCCTTTCAGCAAGCTCTTCCGGCGTTAGCGGTTGGTTGGAATTTGCTAGAAACACTCGGAATACGCTGTCAACGACAGAGGTCTGAGGGTTGATAAAATTTGGATCGCTAGCAGCCACCTGAATTGCCAGCCCCAGTTCATCTACCTGTGTTACTTCCCCGGATACCGGGTCAACAAAATCCAGTAGTTGCGCTTCATCGCCGCTTTGTGAAAGGCGTTCGCGCTGTTCCGGGCTTAACTGGCTTAGTATTTCACGGCGCAGGTCTTCGCCTGTGCGCTCAAACCAACTGTAATCAATATGAAACGGCGTTTCCAGCGTTGGCTTGGCGAGGGCGTTGGGTTTTCCTGTAGGCGCTTGCATTGATGTGTTTCTTCCTCAATCCGATAGACTCAGCTTCTGCTTAGTCTCCAGTAGTTGTTGCCAACATGCTCAAAATCAGGGTTCGACACCAATGCCGCAAAAATAGGTTCCGGCGGCAAACGACGCAGCACGTTTGTGGCGCTGTATAGTGTCTTGGCATGAACCGTTCCCTGTGGCGATGTGCGGCTAAGTTCGGTCACAAGGTTATGCAAAATTCCGCTTAACGAACGGCGTGCTTTTTGTGTTTCCTGATAGAAGCTGTCTATCGCGGACAGATCATCTGTGCCTAACACCATCAAGTCATCGTATTCAGCGCCAATTGAACGGCGATCATACTCAAATAGCAGGCGGCCATCTTTCGGCGCAATCAACGGTACATATTCTGTACGCGGTTTGTGAGCGTTGAACTCAATGAGAATCTTACCCGGTTCTTCAGAATGACTGATATTCAATATCGCGCCAACTGGCAAACGGTGCTTCCGGAAAAGTTCTTTCAGACCGTAAACGTAGCGTTCTTGCCGTACTACCCAGCCAAAGAACTCCTCGCCATCCTGTGCATCTACCAGCGTGACGAAAACGCGTGGTGTTCGTCGTGCTGTTGGGAAAATAGCGCGCATATTCGCGTTTAGCGGAAGGGTTCCAGAGCGGCGGTGCGGATAATTGATGATGATACGAGCTTCTTCGAGAGATTCATCTTCTCTGCCAAAATCTGACCATTCGTCATCAATCTCAGCGATCAATTGTAGCGTCTCTTCAGAAAGCAGCGCCGCGTCATAATCCAGCGATGAATATTGCAGAAGAGTAGGCGTAGTCAAAACTTCCTGCGGTTCCAGCCGTCTCAAGAACCACAGCACGGTATCTACCGGCCCAACCTCATCAAAGCGGTCATCCTGGCTCATACCGTAATTCATTGAGAAAACTTGTAGTTCTTGCGCTGCGTTACCCAGTCCACCAATTTGCTCAATCAACGCGTCGGTAGTCAAGGGGCCGCCGCCAACCATGTCTAGTATCGCCTCGGCAAGATGAAGTTGCCCCTCACTGCTTACATCTAACATCAGGCTTCGGGGAAACCAGCGTCCTGCCACACTCACCAGCTCAGAATCGGCGCGAAGTGCTTTTTCAAGTGCGCGGTTGATGACATCTTTCGATGTTTTCAGAATATCATCAACAGTAAGTTCATTTGCGCCGGGCAGTGCGTAGCCATTTTCCGCAGATTCATTTAACCGATGATTTGAAAACTCGGCTGCAAATTCTCTGGTTGATTGGCTGCTATCTTCGAACGCGACTTGTATCACGCTGAAGGTGCCATAGTCCGGATTTATCCCTTCGCGAACACTGCTGACGGTGCCAAGTGCATGATCCAGCTCAGGGAACATCACTTTTTCGCCTACGGCGTAGCGCATCGCTGGCGCATACATGCGCACATCTTCAAAACGTTTGGATAACGCATCAGCTTCCTGCTGCAGGCGGCGCTCAATAAGCTCACGCGCCAGAACGTCAATTTTTAAGGGCGTTTCTTTTTCAAGCAGAATGCCGGAGAGGTATTCGAGGTCGTCGTTGGTTACGGTGAAATTCTTCGCCCAGTGATGGCTAGGCATCAAGGTCAATGGCCTCCAGAAGTATTGCAACTGAAACAATGGTCGTTGCGTATATGAATGTAAATTATACTGGACTGAAAGAAGGCTTTGCAAGCGTGGGCTGTAGTATACTGGTCATTACAGACCGCATATTGCTGCATTTTCTTTCAGAATGGCATATGAATTGCAGTCTTTGCTCAAGCGTTGGGTTGACCGTCCCATACCCCTCGTTTATACTAATGCGCTTGTAGTTGAGACCCTGATGGTTTAGGAAAACGGAATGTCGACGAAACGTACATATCAACCAAAGATTCGTCGCCGCCAGCGTGTGCACGGCTTTCGCGCCCGGATGGCAACGAAGACAGGGCGTAAAGTTTTGAAGCTGCGCCGCGCAAAGGGGCGCTGGGAACTGAGCGTTACGCCGAAGCATGTCAAGAAAGTAAACTGGAAATCCCACTGATTGCTGAATGATGCTCCCGCGCGAGCTGCGCTTGCGCCGCGCCGAGGACTATGAACGGCTTCGTCGCGAAGGTAAAACCTTCGCGGGCCGCATGATGGTTTTGAGCGTCGCGCCAAATCAGGCCGGGTTTAACCGATATGGGTTTATTATCGGTCGGCGTTTTGGTAAAGCAGTGCAGAGGAATCGCGCGAGGCGGTTGATGCGAGAAGGTGTGCGCCTGCTCCATCCCCGCCTCGTTTCGGGTTATGATTTGGCGTTGATTGCCCGTAGTGGTATGCAATCCCAGTCATTGTCTAGCGTTTTACCCGAGCTTGAATACCTGCTCAAGCAGGCCGGGTTAGTGGAAAGCTAAAGCTAATGAAGTGGTTGGCGCTTCGTTCGCTCCGTCTTTATAAGCGTTTTCTTTCGCCTATGCTGCCCTCAGCATGCCGCTTTGAACCGACCTGTTCGGTTTATATGTATCAGGCAATTGATAAATATGGTGTTTTCAAGGGCGGTTGGATGGGGATACGGCGTATCGGGCGCTGCCATCCGTTTCACCCTGGTGGTTATGATCCAGTGCCCTGAACTTGGAGAAACGTGTTGTTGAAGTCTATTCGTGCAAAGCGCGTAGCGCTGGTCGTTGCGCTCCTCCTCACTTTGCTGGCATTAAGCGCCTGCACTGGTGGTCTTGCTGAACCGTCGTGGGGCAGTCTCAGCATTTATGGCACTCCACAAAATATTCTCTTCGCTTATGGTGATCGTGTCGTTATGCTCGATCCGCTCGACGGCAGCCCTGTTGAACTGCGGGATGTTGATGGTAATGTGCGAATTGATGACACGGGTAATCCACGTATCTGGGAAGTGCAGTCTAGCACCGGTGGTTTAACTAAATTCTTCACGGCACCCATACCGTATGATGACAATACCCTGCTGATGGTTTCTTATGAGCATGGTATTTTTGAGGTGGATGTTCCCAGCGCCCGTATCAATAATCCCACGGGTTATGCTGTCAATGGTCTGGTCACTGGCAATTCTTTGCTGACCGACGATATGCTTTACATCCCCTTAAGCAACAATAACATGACCGCGCGCACACTCAATGGTTTTGGTGAAGCATGGCATGTTACAACCGCGCAAAGCAATTGGGCGCAGCCTGTTCTCGTTGACGATACGCTGTATCTCTCGTCACTAGATCACAACTTGTACGCGATAAATCCTGAAACAGGTGAGGTGTTGTGGACGGCACCGCTTGGTGGCGCGATGACCTCTTCGCCGCTCTATGTAGATGGTTATCTCTACATCGGCACTTTTGGTCGAAACTTGCTTAAGCTCGATCCGCAAAATAACGGTCAAATCGTGGCGACCTATACCACCAATGACTGGGTATGGGGAACGCCATCGCTCGTAGATGGCGTATTCTATTTTGGGGATGTTAGCGGTTGGTTATACGCAGTTTCTGATGATGGCGAATCATTCTCCAATGTCTGGGAGCCTGTTCAAGTTGCCACCAGATCAATTGTGGCGACGCCCGTTGTCACCGAATCTTCGGTGATTGTTGGTGCTCGTGACAATAACCTGTACTGGGTTGATCGTGAGACCGGAACCTTGAATCTGACCCGCCAGATGGCAGGGGAAGTGCTTGGCAATATGCTCTATATGCAGCCTTCCGAAGACAACGAACTGAATCGCGATTTGATCATTGTTAGTACCATGAATGCATCCGAGTACGTGGTCGCTTATTCTGCTGATACCGGCGAACGTATCTGGGTATACAGCCGCTAAGCGCAGATTGAGGAAGTGGAGCAACTTTTAGATGGACATAATCCTTAACCCCTTCATCTCAATCCTCACCGTGCTCTATGCAATATTAGGGCAGAACATGGTGCTGGCGATTGTGGTTTTCACCATCATCGTTCGTTTGCTCATGTTCCCGCTTACCGCGCAGCAGATGAAATCTTCCAAAGCCATGCAGCAGCTTCAGCCTGAACTGAAGAAAATGCAGGAAAAGTATAAGGGTGATCGCGAAAAGCTGGCGCAGGAACAGATGAAGCTGTACCGCGAGTATGGTTTCAACCCTCTTAGTGGCTGTTTGCCCCTCCTTATCCAGTTCCCCATCTTTATTGCGCTGTATCAGGCGATCATTCACGCGTTGGCTGCCACGCCCACCCAGTTGCTTGATCTTTCCGGTCGCTTACTCATTCCCGGTCTAGATCAATTCATCCCTTTGAACAACATGTTCCTCGGCTTAAATCTGACCCAACCACCCAGAATCGGGGCGGGTGGTACCTTGGAAACTGTGGTCGGCATCGGGCTGGTGGCGCTGGTAGTGGTCACCACGTGGCTGCAATTTAAGCTCACCACGCCAACTACTGCGCCTGCGACAGGTGCCGATGGCAAGCCAGCCCCTGGCGCCGGCATGACCCAATCAATGGGTACGATCATGCCCTTAATGTATGGCTTCTTCGCGCTCTCATTCTCGATTGGTATCTCGATCTACTTCATCGTTTCCAATATCGCCGGTATTCTTCAGGCAATGATGATGGGACGCGCTAATTTCCGTAATTTATTCTCCCGGCCTAAACCGCCGGGTTTAGCGACCACTGCCGGAACTAAAATTGAAGGCAAAGCTACTCCGATTCCCTCAAAATCAAAGTCGAAATCGGGATCAGCAGCGAATACTAAATCTAAGTGATTACAGGCAAGTAACTCGAAGGATTCTGTAAGCAATGAACCCTGAGCATTCCGTCGAAACGACCGGCGCAACCATAGAAGAAGCGATTGCCAGAGGGCTTGAACTACTCGGTGTAAGTTCCTCAGAGGTAATGATTGAAATCGTCGAAGAACCAGTAGAAGGTGTCTTCGGGCTGGAAGGGCGTCCGGCAGTTGTTCGCCTGCAAATTTTCCCGCGAAGTACGCCGTCCGTCGAGGAATCTGCGACCACTATTTCTCGTCCCTATGTGGAATCGACGCCAATTGTACTGCCAACCTCCAGCACCTCATCGAGTAGTGTCGCCTATCCTGACTATATGGATCAGGATGATCAGGAACCGGAAGACGCATCGGTACCCTTCCTCTCTGATACTGACGACGTGCCTGAAACCGAGTTTGATGAAGAGGCAGCCATTGCCCGCGTTGTTCTGGGCGAACTGTTGGAACGTCTCGGCATTCGTGGGCGCATTCACGTCAAACGTGCGCGCCCGAGCGATCAGGCAGATAGCTCTCCCTGGATTTTGGATGTTTCTGGCGGAAACTCCTCTCGTCTTATCGGACGGCGGGGTGATTCACTTGCCTCGTTGCAATACGTTGCCCGGTTGATTACCAGTCGCGAACTTCAGCGCCGTTCCGAAATCATTATTGATGTAGATGGTTATAAAGCCCGGCGCGCAAAACAGCTTCATAGCCTTGCCTTACGTATGGCAGATGAAGCTGCCGAACGTGGTAAAGTCGTTCAGCTTGAGCCAATGCCACCGCACGAACGCCGGATCATTCACCTTGCATTGCGCGGGCGTGCAGATGTGTCAACGCGCAGTATTGGTGAAGGTGCAGGGCGCAAAGTTACTATCGTCCCCAAAACCGCGACCTCATGACCGCGCCGCCGGATTTCCTGCTGATCGGTCACTTTACCGCGGATCTGACGCCAGACGGCAGAATCGCAGGGGGAACCGTTTCATACGCGGTTCGCGCGGCAGCAGCATTCGGTTTACGTGTAGCCGTTCTTACCAGCTCCGCGCCCGATGAACCACTTCTAGCAGAGCTTACGCCTGATGCGGAAGTGGTTTCGCTTCCCGCTGAACAAACAACGACTTACGAAAATATCTACACGCCTTCAGGCCGCGTGCAATACGTGCGTGGGGTTGCCGCCCCGATCACCGCCGCTGATATCCCCGATGTTTTCAAAAAAGCGCGCCTGGTTCATTTTGCGCCTATCGCTGGTGAACTTAATCCTGATATTGCCTACGTCTTTCCCGATGCCTGGAAATTGCTGACGCTTCAGGGGTGGCTGCGGCGATGGGATGACGATGGTCGTGTCTATTTTCGCCGTTTTGAACATCCAGAAGCAATAAGGGCAATTGGCACCGTCGTCTTCAGCGAAGAAGATATTGTTGAAGCGCCAGATATGGAACAGGAATACTCACATCTGGTTGATCATTTGATCGTGACTCGCGCTGAGCGTGGTGGTAGCTACTACCAGGGTGGCGTCGCCGAAACCTACACAACCCCTCAGGTCTCCCTGGTCAATCAAACTGGCGCGGGCGATATCTTCGCGGCTTCTTTACTCGCAAGTATGCCTGCTCTCAACTACGATTTTCGCAAGGCGCTGCGTGTTGGAGCCGAGCTAGCGTCAATTTCGGTCACTCGCGTTGGCCTCGCAAGCGCGCCATCACCTGAAGAAGTTGTAACTGCAATTGAGCGAGCGCGTGAATAATGACAGCCCCGCTAATCGTTGAACGCATCCTGCACAACGGAAATATCCTTGCCGATCCGGGAACATCGCTTCGCGTTCAGGCATTGGCAGTTGGTCGTGGGCATGTATTAGCCGTAGGCAGTGATGCCGAAATTCTGCCTTTAGCGCAGCCTGCAACAAAAATCGAAAATCTGAACGGTGCGCTCGTCGTTCCCGGCATGATTGATGCCCATATTCACTGGAAAGCCTACGCTGAATCGCTGCACATGGTGCAGTTGTTTGGCATGCGCTCTAAACAGGAAGCCTTGGCTGAGATTGCCGGATACGCTGCCACCCTTCCCGCGGGTGAATGGATCACTGGCTACGGTTGGGCGCAGGACGAATGGGATGTCAAGGAGTTTCCCTCGCGCCACGATCTTGATTCCATCCTGCCCAACAATCCCGTCTTTTTGCGTTCTCGCAGCGGTCACGCTGTTTGGTGTAATACCCTCGCTCTGCAAATCGCCGGCGTAACGGGCGAAACCGCTGTCCCCGCAGGCAGCGAAGTTGTGTTGGACTCCGCGGGTCATCCTACCGGCATTTTGTTGGAATGGGATGCCATGCTGCTGGTGGATCGCCATATCCCTGTTTCTACAGTTGAAACGCTCGCCGCGCAGATGGCTGTCGCGCAGAATCGCGCATTGGCTTTTGGCATCACTGCCATTCACGATTTTGACGATCAAGAGTCGTTAGCCGCGCTGCAAGTGCTGCGCGAACGAGAAGAATTGATGCTGCGCGCCGTCAAAAATATCAACAAGCCCTATTTTGAAAGTCTGCTTCATCTCGGTCTGCGGCGTGGCTTTGGTGACGATTGGCTTCGCATTGGTGCGCTTAAATTATTTGCCGATGGTGCTATCGGCCCGCATACCGCCTTTATGATCGAGCCATATCTCGGCGAGCCAGATAATTTCGGTATCGTGGTGGTAGACAAAGAAGAAATGCTCGATCTTGTCACTCGCGCTACCGGGGCAGGCTTCTCTGCAACCATCCATGCCATCGGGGATCGCGCCGTTCATGACGTTCTAGATGTATATGAGTCGGTACGCCGTTTCGAATCGGAAAATGACATTCCCCGCGCATCGCGTCCGCATCGCGTTGAACACGTTCAGTTAATTCACCCCTCAGACCTGAATCGCCTTGCTGAACTCGACCTCATCGCCTCCATGCAGCCGATTCACGCTACGTCCGACTATGAAGTCGCTGATCGCGTATGGGGTGCTGCTCGCGTCCCATATTCTTACAATCCCCGCTTGCAGCTAGATCGTGGCGTCACCGTCGCGTTCGGCTCAGACGCGCCTTATGACCGTATCGGCCCCTTGATCGGTATCCATGCCGCCGCCACGCGCCGCCGCGCCGATGGCTCGCCCGGCACCGAGGGCTGGACGCCGTCAGCCCGTATCACTGTTGATCAAGCATTGTGTGGCTTCACTATCGGCGCGGCCACCGCAGTTGGCATGGAATCCCGGCAGGGCAGGCTGCTTCCCGGCTTTCTCGCAGATTTAGCCGTCTTGAATCAAGATATTTACACCATTTCCCCCGATGAAATCTTACACACCCACGTCGCCGCCACCATGGTTGGTGGTTTGTGGCGCTTTGCTGGCTTGAATTGATATAAACGATCAAATATTGTTGAATGCCCTCGTTCAGCCTATAATTTCTGCTTATTTCATCAAAAGGTTCCCCTATGACACGACAAGGTTTCCTCGTCAGAGATATCGAGATGCCGGTGCGGAACGATATGCTCGTTCCGGGCAGC
>CAZBPB010000011.1:0-5520 GCA_964493565.1 uncultured Pleurocapsa sp.
GCGATACCGGCGAGAATCAATGCGCCGCCAAAGATCAGGCGGCTGTCAATTGGCTCATCCAAAATCAGCGCGCCGAGGGCGATCCCTACCGGCGGGATCACGTAAGTAACCATGCTCGTGCGGGACGCGCCTAATTCCTGAATCAGCCAGTAATAGAGCAAATAGGCGATGAAGGTGTTGACCGCGCCGAGCAAAAGCAGCGAAACCAGCGCGTCGCCATGAATTTCATTGAACGGTGTGATCGGCTGTCCGCCAAACACCGGCGTGACCAGCATAAGGACGCCAGAAAGCACAGCGGCGGTGGTCATTGCCCCCGCTGAAACCATGAGCGGGTCTTTTAGCTGTCTGACTGTACCACGTCCGTAAGTGCTGCCAAAACCGTAAGAAAGCGAAGCCAGAACGATGGCAAGCTGACCAAGCAAGCTGCCAGTTTGTAGTTCTCCGCCTGACCAACTGCTGCTGGCAAGCACGATTACGCCGACGAAGCCGATCAACACGCCTGCCAGCTTACGCGGGGTAATGCGCTCATCAGCAAAGGTAAAGTGGGCGATCACCAGCGTAAAAAATGCGGTGGTGGAATTTAGAACGCTGGCGACGCTGCTGTCTACGGTTTGCTCACCCCAGGTGATCAGGGCGAAGGGGATGATGGTGTTGATGATGCCGAGGATCAACAGCGGGTAAACCTGCCGCCAGTTGAAAGGCAGATGTTTGCCGCGCATTGCCAGCACAATATTCAGGCCAATGGCGGCGATAGCAGTACGAATGAAGACCAGTTGAAACGGGCTGACCTGCTCGTTACCAATACGAATAAGTAAATATGAAGATCCCCACACTAAGCCAAGGATCCAGAAACCGACCCATTTATTCACAATGTTTCTCCGCAAAGGCTGTACCTACAAGCATAGTAGCCGCAGGTGTGACCAGTCAATTCAGTGGACTTATCTTCTCTCTATATGCGCGCCGGGGGCATTTTATGAAACGGGGCAATATTTGATCGGGACGGCACAAGGCGTTATCATATAGAACATAATTTCTACTGATTGTCGGGGGTAAGCAGGCCTGTTTACCTGAAGCGTGACATCCACAACCGGGTATAACGTGATGAAATTTCAGTCTTAACAGATAGTATCCAGCAGCACAGTAAAGCGATTTATTGTTATTAGCGACGACCACACCACAGCTACAAATGCACTATGCACCTTCTATATTGGGCAGGCATGTCCAGTATCGCGCTGTCTAAAAGCAGCCGGGATATCGCGCTAGTCCCACTTGCGCTCGTCTTTGACCATGCGCTGACCGGGATCGATCACGCCGGGTTCAACCACGCGCACTTCGTCCACGCGCAGCCGCGCCATGCCCTGCACATAAGCGGTCACGGCTTCGGTCACGTCACTTCCCGCATATTCAGGTTTTAGTTCGACTAACAGCAGCAGATAGTCCTTGTCAGCAGGGCGTGAGATGATCGCCTGCGCGTGTTTAACCTGCGGGACGCGGCTCATGGCAGCCATGATCTGGTTCGGATGCAGGAACATGCCGCGCACCTTGATGGCATCACCTACGCGCCCGACCAGACGCATCACCCGTTCGCCCTGTTCATTCGGCACGAATACTGCCAGATCGCCGGTGCCGAAGCGGATGAGCGGGTAGCCTTTATTGAAGGTGGTCACGACCACTTCGCCGGGTGTACCCTCTTCCACACGCTCGCCGGTATCCTTATCCACCAGTTCAAGATAGATGCTCTCCATCACCCGGAAGCCATCTTCAAAGGGGCGGGTGTAGGCGAGGAAACCGAGATCGGCAGTGCCATAGGCGTTCACGGTGGCGATGCCATATTCTCCCTCAAAACGCGCGCGCTGCGGTGGAAAATAGGGTTCAGCGGAAAAGAGCGCCTTCTTGATCGGAATGGACTCTTTGGGGATGCCCATTTCCTCGCATTTATCGAGGATGATTCCGAGAAAGCTAGGCTGACCGACGAAACCGCTGGCTTTTAAGGCGTTCATCATCATGATTTGCAGATCGGTGTTACCGGGGCCAGTGGGGATTACGGTGGCGCCCACATGACGCAGCCCTTGATCCAGCAGCAGACCAGCGGGTGTGAGATGGTACATGAAGGTATTGAGCACGCGGTCACCTGCCCCAAAACCAGCGGCAAGAAACGGCGCAACATGCGCTTCGGCTTCTTCATGCGGCGGCTGCGGATCGAAAATCGGTCCCGGTGAGATGTAGATTCGCGGCAGCGATTCCGGATCAACGGTCAGAAAGCCACCAAAGGGGGGATCGGACTGCTGGAACTCGACCAACCGATCTTTGGGCGTGACCGGCAGCCTTGCCAGATCGTCGGCACCCTGTACCTGATCGGGGGTGACACCTGCTTCGTCCATGATGCGCTTAAAGGTGGGCGCGTGGGCATAGGCGTGAGCCACCAGATCGCGGATTTTTTCGTCGGTTGTAGGCATATTCGGCCTTTCGGGGTTAAGCGCAGACATTCACGCAAAAGGATAAAGCGGGCTAGTTGTGAGCATGCTCATTTAGGCAATGTCGTGTAATTTTGAACGGCGGACGCCCCCATGAGGCGTTCCTACAAACAAATTTTACGCGAGATTTCCTCTAATTTTCAACCACGACCGCTACGGATGAGCTTTATCAGCTCAAAGCAGCGCAATCGTCACAGCGACAGCCACGATGATAAGCGTACCACCCATGAACAGGCGATAGAGAATGCCTTCGCAACCTTGCGGTTCAGGAATTTCCATTTGAACCTATTATCCTAGCCAGCGCTTACGGCGCTTGTAGTGCTTCACATCTTTATAACTCTTGCGCTCGCCAAGCGAGTTAAGCCCCAGATAAAATTCCTTAATATCTTCGTTTTCGGCAAGCTGCGAGGCGGGGCCATCCAGCACCACACGCCCATTTTCCATCACGTAGCCATAATCTACCAGTGAAAGGGCAGCGCGCGCATTTTGCTCAACCAGCAGCACCGACATTTTTTCGGCTTTATTGATCTCGCCCACGATGCGGAATATTTCCTGCACCAGCATGGGAGCAAGACCAAGCGAGGGTTCGTCTAGCATCATCATTTTGGGATGTGCCATCAATGCGCGCCCAATGACCATCATCTGCTGTTCGCCGCCGCTGAGATAGCCGCTAACCCGGCTGCGCAGGTCTTTCAGGCGCGGGAAGTAGTGGTAAACACGCTCGATATCCTGCTTAACATAGCGCCCGCCCTGATATACCTGCCCGCCCACGCGTAAATTTTCTTCAACCTGTAAGTGCTGAAAAATCGGGCGGCCTTCGATCACCTGAACGATGCCGCGCCGGACAATATCTTCAGTATTAAAATGATCAATACGCTCATCTTCCCACGTCACCGTGCCGCGAGTGACCTCGCCCAGCTCTGAGGAAAGCAAGCCGCTTATTGCCTTCAGCGTGGTGCTTTTGCCCGCGCCGTTTGCGCCCAACAGGGCAACCACCTGCCCCGGCTTGACTTCAAAGGACACGCCGCGCAGGACAAGAATCACACTGTTATAGATGACTTCGATGTTATTGACGGAAAGCATAATTTTTAGTCAAAAGTTAAAGATAGAAAGTTAAAGGCATTACAATCTACATATCTGGTTGAGTAGGGCGATCTCAGTGATCGCCCTACTTTTAACCTTTAACTCTCACCGTTTAACTTCTCTAGGACGCCGGCACATCTGCGCCGCCGGGACGCAGATCAGGCGCAGGCTCGAAATCGGTCAGCGGAACCAGAACCGGGATGTAGGCGGTGGTGCCATCATCCAGCGGAACACCCATCGCATCTTCACCACTGGTGGCAACGCCGTCCATGGTGGCATTCAGGAACATCATGGTAGCGATACGATTATCCGGCAGTGCGCGAGTTTCCCCACCGTTGTAGTTAAAGTGGTAGAGGCCGAGCGGCGAATAATCGGTGCTTTCGATGACGCTCTTCATCAGTTCGCCATCTACCGCTTCCAGCGAGCCGGCTTCGTTGACGGCGCGGGCATACAGTTCGACGTAGGTGTCTACCGTTGCCCAACCAAGCAGGTAGGCGATATTCTGCGCAGAGAGCGCACGCTCGTTAGCGGCGGCCTGTTCATTGATCAGGGCTACGCCGGGTAGTTCGCGCTCGCTCCACCAGTGGAAGGGAAGTGAGCCGATGATGCCGTTGACTGCGGGCAGACCGTCTGAACCCAGCGCGGTACGGCTGAGCAAACCAACCGAGGTATCCAACGCCCAGTTCACGCCGGCAAGCTGTACCGAATCTTCGAGGCCGAGATCAACGATGGTCTTGGCAACGAGGAATGGGCCTGAAGCCAGCGAGTTGGTGTAGAGGATGTTGGCACCGGCGTCCACCAGATTCTGGACGTTAGTGGTGATGTCGGTAGCAGACGGCGGGAAGTATTCCGGCGTTTCCAGAATGGTGACGCCCTGTTCAGCACAGTAGGACATGACTTCCGGCGTGAAGGCAGATTCACCGAAGGCGCCCGGCCAGCTAATATAACCAACAACCGGTTCGGGGAACTGCTCGGCATTCCCGCCCACATAGCGGCAGAATGAGCCGAACTGGTCAGCGTACAGCGGGTTGCTAGCATAAACCCAACCGGGAGTCTGGCCATCTTCGCCGTACAGACCGGACACCGAACCCGCCGAGATCAGCGCAGGGATGCCATCTTCGGCAAGCTGGTCACGCAGAAGTTCGGAATCGCCAGAAGCATAAAGCACAATCAAATCCGGCGTGTTTTCAAGGCCGCTGTAATAGTCATAAGCCGCCTGAGTTTGACCGGGGTCACCGCCAGTATCGCGATTATCCTGCACTAGCGTGGCACCGCAAGCGCCGCCGCGCGCATTGTAGTAGGCAGCAGCGTCGGCTAAACCAGCCAACAGCGGTTGGGTGATGAAGGCATAAGAGCCGCTGATATCACCAAAGTGCTGGATGGGAATTTCAGAGCCGGTTAGATCGACTTCGCAGGCGGTGTGCTGGATGAAGTCCGGCAGGGTGGTGTCGTCCTGCGCCAGAACCGGCGCAGCCGCCACAAGAGCGGCAACAGCAAGCGTTCCAAAAAGCCATTTCTTCATGATCTATTCCTTGTTTTCAATAACGAACGATTTTCATTCAGCCCGATTTCTAAAGGCATAACCTCCTTTTCCCGGTAATGGTCAGGAAAACAACCGTATCAATGAGAGAACGGTCGCAACTTCCATGCGATTTTAATGATTTCCCAGCGGTGTGCCAAACCGCGCGGGTTAAATACCAGAAATACAGCCAGCGCAGTTCCGAAGATCAACGGGCTGAGGGCGGCGTAGATATTGACCGGATTGATGAATGGCAGCAGCCCGGGTAATACGTTGTTCAGAGGCGGGATTAGCGCCGGAATGATGATCTGCTGAAGCAGAAGCACAAAGGTAACGCCAAATAACGGCCCTAACGGATAACCCGCGCCGCCGATGACCAGCATCGCCAGCATGGCAATTGACTGATCCAGCAAGAAGGTATCTAGCGAAACGCTGTTGGTGTTG